>NZ_JBEYYC010000005.1:0-245072 GCF_040645355.1 Streptomyces sp. NPDC046805
TCGATCATCACGACCGGGTCGTTGTGCTTGACCGAGATCTTGATGTCCCGGAAGTCGTGCTCCTCGAAGAGCGACGCCTCCCACAGGGCCGACTCGACCAGCGCCTCGGGGGTCGCCTTGCCGTACTTCTGCAGCAGACGCCGGTCGAGGGAGCCGGCGTTCACGCCGATGCGGATCGGGGTGCCGTGGTCCTTGGCGGCCCGCGCGATCTCCTTGACCTTGTCGTCGAACTGCTTGATGTTGCCGGGGTTCACCCGCACCGCCGCGCAACCGGCCTCGATGGCCGCGAAGACGTACTTCGGCTGGAAGTGGATGTCCGCGATCACCGGGATCTGCGACTTGCCGGCAATGGTCGCGAGGGCGTCGGCGTCGTCCTGCGTCGGGCAGGCCACGCGGACGATCTGGCAGCCGGACGCGGTCAGCTCGGCGATCTGCTGCAACGTGGCGCCGATGTCCGACGTACGGGTCGTCGTCATCGACTGGACCGAGACGGGCGCGTCCCCACCGACCGCGACGGTGCCGACCTGGATCTGCCGGCTCTTCCGGCGCTCGGCCAGCTTGGTCGGAACGGACGGCATGCCGAGAGAAATCGCAGTCATCTGCTGTGCAACCCCAAGTCGTGGATCAACAACCGGTCCCGGAACGGCGGGCTCCAGGCCTTGAGATTACGGTACCGGCCAAGGCCTGAGCACATCCCACCCGTAAACCCACTCAATGGAGCACGGCCCGGGACCGACTGTCCCAGGCCGCCTCGAATGCCCCACCGGCAGGAGATCTTCCCCGCGATCGTCAGACGGTCGCCGGGAGACCGCTAGGAGATTCTCACGGGGTTCACCACGTCCGCGATCAGCACGAGGACGGTGAAGCAGACGAAGACTCCGGCCACCACGTAGGCCACCGGCATCAGCTTCGCCACGTCGAACGGACCCGGGTCCGGACGGCGCATCACCCTCGCCAGGCTGCGCCGCAGCCACTCCCACAGCGCCCCCGCGATGTGCCCGCCGTCGAGCGGCAGCAGCGGAAGCATGTTGAAGAGGAACAGCGACAGGTTGAAGCCCGCCACCAGCATCAGCGCCATGCCCAGCTGCTGGGTCGGCGGGATGTGGAGCGTGAAGATCTCGCCGCCGACGCGAGCCGCGCCGACCACGCCCATGGGCGAGTCGGGGGCGCGCGGGGCCCCGTCGAAGGCCGCGTCCCACAGGCCGGGGACCTTGGCGGGCAGGGACGCGATCGAGTCGACGGCCTCGCCCACCCGGTCGGTCATCCACGTCACGGAGTCGCCGAAGTCCCGCCTGACGACGCCGGTGGCCGCACCGAATCCGAGGAAGCCCGCCTTGACGTACTCGCCCCGGACGTAGGCCCCGCTGGAGTCCTTCTTCGGGACCGTGTTGGTGGCGATCCTCGCGTGCAGGGTCAGGTCGTGGCCCTTGCGGTCGACGACGATCGGCACGTCCTTGCCGGCGCTGACGCGGATGCGGTCGGAGAGGGCGTTGTAGTCGTCCGTCGGCACCCCGCCGAAGGAGACGATCCTGTCTCCGGGCTTCAGGCCCGCGGCCGCGGCCGGGGAGGCGGGGTCGGACTTCTTGCAGGTGTCGCGCTTGCCGTCGGTCTGTGCGATGACGCACGGGGAGACCGAGCCGACGGTGGTGGTCTGCTGCTGGACGCCGAAGCCCATCAGCACGGTCAGGAACAGCGCCACCGCCAGGACCAGGTTCATGAACGGGCCCGCGAACATCACGATGACCCGCTTCCACGGCTTGCGCGTGTAGAAGAGGCGGGTCTCGTCGCCCGGCTGGAGCTCCTCGAAGGCGGCCGAGCGGGCGTCCTCGATCATGCCGCGCCAGGGCGACGTGGAGCGCGCGGTGATCCGGCCGTCCTCGCCCGGCGGGAACATGCCGATCATGCGGATGTAGCCGCCGGCCGGGATGGCCTTGATCCCGTACTCCGTCTCGCCCTTGTGCCGCGACCAGATGGTCGGGCCGAAGCCGACCATGTACTGCGGCACGCGGATGCCGAAGAGCTTGGCGGTGGACAGGTGCCCCAGCTCGTGCCAGGCGATCGAGACCAGCAGGCCGACCACGAAGAGCACTATGCCGAGGACCCACATCAAAGCTGTCATGCACGCGCCTCCGCGGTCGCCGTCCGGTCGGTCAGTTCCCGGGCCCGGGCCCTCGCCCAGGTCTCCGCTTCGAGGACGTCCGAGACGGTCAGCGAAGTTCCCGTACGGGGACTGCCGTGCTCCTCCACGACCCGGGTCACGGTCTCCATGATCCCGTCGAAGGGCAGCGCGCCCGCGCGGAACGCCTCCACGCACTCCTCGTTGGCCGCATTGAACACCGCCGGAGCCGTGCCCGCGAGCTGTCCGACGTGCCGGGCGAGGTTCACGGAGGGGAAGGCCTCGTTGTCGAGCGGGAAGAACTCCCACGTCGAGGCCTTGCTCCAGTCGAAGGCGGGCGCGGCGTCCGGGACGCGTTCGGGCCAGCCGAGACCGATGGCGATGGGGCCGCCCATGTCGGGGGGCGTCGCCTGGGCGAGCGTGGATCCGTCCGTGAACTCAACCATCGAGTGGACATACGACTGCGGGTGCACGACGACCTCAATGCGGTCGAAGGGAATGTCGTAGAGGAGGTGCGCCTCGATGACCTCCAGGCCCTTGTTGACCAGGGTCGCGGAGTTGATCGTGATCACCGGGCCCATGGCCCAGGTGGGGTGCGCGAGGGCGTCCTCGACGGTGACGTTCGCCAGCTCGGCCTTCGTACGGCCGCGGAAGGGGCCGCCGGAGGCGGTCACGACGAGCTTGCGCACATCGGCGCGGGTGCCGGCCGCGAGCGCCTGGAAGAGCGCCGCGTGCTCCGAGTCCACCGGGATGATCTGGCCCGGCTTCGCGAGCGCCTTGACCAGCGGGCCGCCGACGATGAGCGACTCCTTGTTGGCGAGCGCGAGGGTGCGGCCCGCCTCCAGGGCGGCGAGGGTCGGAGCGAGGCCGATGGAGCCGGTGATGCCGTTGAGGACGGTGTGGCAGTCGGAGGCGGCGACCTGCGAGGCCGCGTCCGGCCCGGCGAGGATCTCGGGAAGCGGCTCCCCGGCGCCGTACTCGGCCGCGAGCGCCTCGCGCAGCGCCGGTACGACGTCCTCGCGGGCGACCGCGACGGTTCGCACCCGCAGCCGGCGCGCCTGCTCGGCGAGCAGGGCGACCCGGCCGCCGTTGGCGGACAGGGCGGTGACCCGGAAGCGGTCGGGGTTGCGCAGCACGAGGTCGATGGCCTGGGTGCCGATGGACCCGGTGGAACCGAGGATCACCACGTCCTTGGGCCCGTCTCCCGCGACGGGGTCGTAGACGAGATGCGGGTCGGCGAGGGGTGCGGGACTGTCGCTCATTCCCCCATTGTGGCCGCAAGGCGAGGCCGGGAGGACAGCGCGTCCCTTTCGTGGGCGGTGGGTTGCTCCGCACGCTACTCTGGATATACGAGCAGATCCGCCAGATATACGGGAGCCTACGCCATGGCCAAGACTCTGATCGACATCGACGAGCAGCTGCTGGCGGACGCTGCCATAGCGTTCGGCACCAAGACGAAGAAGGACACGGTGACCGCAGCCCTCAAGGAGGGCGTCGAGCGCAAGAAGCGTGCCCTCGCGCTGGCCTGGCTGGCCGCGCGCGCCGACGAGGGTGACTTCGACATCCTCTTGGACAAGAAGAACTACCGTCGATGAACGCTGCCGAGTTCCTCATCGACACCAGTGCCCTCGTCCGGATCGTCAAGCAACCGGCCCTCTCACGCTGGGTGAAACCCCTGGAGGAGGGCCTCATCGCCCGCTGCCCGGTCACCGAGATCGAGTTCCTGTACAGCGCCAAGAACGCCGAGCACCGCGAGCAGATGCTCCAGCGCCTTGACACGCTGTTCGGCTGGACACCGCTGGACGACCGGGCCGTAACGCGCGCGTGGGCCGTACAGCAGGAACTCACCGCCAAGGGAAAGCACCGCTCGGCGGGCGCGGTCGACCTGCTCGTCGCCGCGACCGCCGAGCTCCAGGGCCTCACCGTGCTGCACTACGACAACGACTTCGAGACCATCGCGTCGGTCACCGGTCAGCGGACCCAGTGGCTGATGCCGCCGGGCAGGCCTGTAGCCGTCCAGGCGGTCACCTGATCGGGCGATGCACGTTCTCCTTCGTCGACGGTCCGGGGGTCGCGTCGGCGATCCACGGGCCGTCGCCCGACGGGTCGATGATCCCCTGCTCCAGCCACTCGTAGACGCCGCCGAGGACGCCCTTGACGACCTTGCGGTCCAGGTCGTCGGTGTTGTCCCACAGGCTCCGGAAGAGCTCGTCGACGCGGATGCGGGCCTGGTGGCAGAAGGCGTCGGCGAGCTGGTAGGCCTCGCGGCCGTGATCGCCCTGGCTGCGCAGCAGTTCGGCCCGCACGCAGGCCGCGCTCATCGCGAACAGTTCCGCCCCGATGTCCACGATCCGGCCGAGGAAGCCCTGCTTGGTCTCCATCCGGCCCTGCCAGCGGGACATGCCGTAGAAGGTGGAGCGGGCCAGCTTGCGGGCGTGCCGCTCGACGTAGCGCAGATGCGGGGAGAGGTCGACCCCGTGCTTGAACTCGCCGTACGAGGTGGGGAGTTGGCCGGGACCGGCCACCAGCTTCGGCAGCCACTTGGCGTAGAACCTGCCCGCGTCCGCGCCCGCCTTCGCCTTGTCCGACAGGGACTTGTCGGGGTCGATGAGGTCACCGGCGACGGCCAGGTGGGCGTCGACGGCCTCGCGCGCGATCAGCAGGTGCATGATCTCGGTGGAGCCCTCGAAGATGCGGTTGATGCGCAGGTCGCGCAGGATCTGCTCGGCCGGGACGGCGCGCTCGCCGCGGGCCGCCAGCGACGCGGCGGTCTCGAAGCCGCGGCCGCCGCGGATCTGGACGAGTTCGTCGGCCATCAGCCAGGCCATCTCGGAGCCGTACAGCTTGGCGAGGGCCGCCTCGATGCGGATGTCGTTGCGGTTCTCGTCGGCCATCTGGCTGGACAGGTCGAGTACGGCCTCCAGCGCGAAGGTCGTGGCCGCGATGAAGCTGATCTTCGAGCCGACCGCCTCGTGGAACGCGACGGGCTTGCCCCACTGCTCGCGGGCCGCCGACCACTCGCGGGCGATCTTCAGGCACCACTTGCCGGCCCCCGCGCACATCGCCGGCAGTGACAGCCGGCCGGTGTTGAGCGTGGTCAGCGCGATCTTCAGGCCGGCGCCCTCGGGGCCGATCCGGTTGGCGGCCGGGACGCGTACCTGGTGGAAGCGGGTGACGCCGTTCTCCAGGCCGCGCAGGCCCATGAACGCGTTGCGGTTCTCCACCGTCACGCCCTCGGAGCCGGCCTCCACGACGAACGCCGTGATGCCACCCTTGTGTCCCTCGGACTCGGGCACGCGTGCCATGACGACGAGGAGGTCGGCGACCACGCCGTTGGTGGTCCAGAGCTTCACGCCGTCGAGGATGTAGTCGTCGCCCTCGGGTACGGCGGAGGTGGCCAGGCGCGCCGGGTCGGAGCCGACGTCCGGCTCGGTCAGCAGGAACGCCGAGATGTCGGTGCGGGCGCAGCGCGGCAGGAAGGTGTCCTTCTGCTCCTGGGTGCCGAAGAGCTTCAGCGGCTGCGGGACGCCGATGGACTGGTGGGCCGAGAGCAGGGCGCCGATCGCCGGGTTCGCCGAACCGACCAGGGCGAGGGCCTTGTTGTAGTACACCTGGGTCAGGCCGAGGCCGCCGTACTTGGTGTCGATCTTCATGCCGAAGGCGCCGAGCTCCTTGAGCCCGTCCACGACCTCGTCGGGGATCTGCGCCTCGCGCTCGATGCGGGCCGAGTCGATCTTCGTCTCGCAGAAGTCGCGGAGTTTGGCGAGGAACTCCTCGCCGCGCTGGGCGTCCTCGTCGGCCGGGAGCGGATGGGGATGGATGAGGTCGAGCCGGAAGCGTCCGAGGAACAGCTCCTTGGCGAAACTGGGCTTGCGCCAGTCCTGTTCCCGGGCGGCCTCCGCCACCTGACGGGCCTCCCGCTCGGTGACGGTGGGTTTCGTGGAGGGGGCGGACATTGAGGCTCACCTCGCCGCGAATAGGGGTGTCGGGGACCGTTCGTTACCGACCGGTGCTACTGGATCGTTGGTACCCGAAACGGGCCGCTCCCACCAGTCCTCGCGCGGCCGTTGGGCCGAGGTTGTTGCCGAACGCGTCAGGCCCGGCACCGCAATGTGGCGGTGCCGGGCCCTTCGTCCATGCGGGTGAGAGCGGGTGCGTCAGAGGGCGAGACCCGTGAGGATCAGCACGCGCTCGTAGGTGTAGTCGTCCATCGCGAACTTGACGCCCTCGCGGCCGATGCCGGAGCGCTTGGCGCCGCCGTACGGCATCTGGTCGGCGCGGTAGGAGGGGACGTCACCGATGACGACGCCGCCGACCTCGAGCGCACGGTGGGCGCGGAAGGCGGTCTGCAGGTCGTGCGTGAAGACGCCCGCCTGGAGGCCGTACTTGGAGTCGTTGACGGTGGCGAAGGCCTCGGCCTCGCCATCCACCTTCTGCACGGTCAGGACGGGGCCGAAGATCTCCTCGGTGGCGAGGGTCGCACCGGCCGGTACGTCGGTCAGGACGGTCGGCGCGTACGAGGCGCCGTCGCGCTTGCCGCCGGTGAGCAGCTGGGCGCCCGCGGAGACGGCCTCGTCGACCCACGTCTCGACGCGCTGGGCGGCCGCCTCGCTGACCAGCGGGCCGACCTCGGTCGCGTCGTCGGAGGGGTCACCGGTCACCTGGGCCTCGACGGCGGCGACGATGCGCGGCAGGAGGCGGTCGTAGACGGAGGCGTCCGCGATGACCCGCTGCACGGAGATGCAGGACTGGCCGCCCTGGTAGTTCGAGAAGGTCGCGATGCGGGTCGCGGCCCAGTCGAGGTCGGCGTCGGAGGCGTAGTCCCCGAGGACGACGGCGGCGCCGTTGCCACCCAGCTCCAGCGTGCAGTGCTTGCCCGGCACCGACTCCATGATCGAGTAGCCGACCTGCTCGGAACCGGTGAAGGAGATGACCGGCAGACGCTCGTCCTGAACCAGGGCGGGCATGCGGTCGTTGGTGACCGGCAGGATGCTCCAGGAGCCGGCGGGCAGCTCGGTCTCGGCGAGGAACTCACCGAGGATCAGGCCGGACAGCGGGGTGGCCGGGGCGGGCTTGAGGATGATCGGCACGCCGGCGGCGATGGCCGGGGCGATCTTGTGGGCGCACAGGTTCAGCGGGAAGTTGAACGGCGCGATGCCGAGGACGACGCCCTTGGGGAAGCGACGCGTGACGGCGAGGCGGCCCTGGCCGCCGGCGTCGGTGTCGAGGCGCTGGGCCTCGCCGCCGTTGAAGCGGCGGGCCTCCTCGGCGGCGAAGCGGAACACGGAGACGGCACGGCCGACCTCGCCGCGGGCCCACTTGATCGGCTTGCCGTTCTCGGCGGAGATCAGCTGGGCGAGCTCCTCGGCGCGCTCGACCAGGCGCTTGCCGACGTGGTCGAGGGCGGCGGCACGGGCGTGGGCCGGCGTGGCGGCGAAGTCCTCGCGGACGGCGTACGCGGCGGCCACGGCCTCCTCGACCTGGGCGTCCGTCGGCACGCTGACCTTGCCGACGACACGGCCGTCCCACGGGGAGGTGACGTCGAAGCTGTCCTCGCCGGTGGCCTCGCGGCCGGCGAGCCAGAAGGCGTGGGTGGAAGTCATGTGCGAGTCCCGGCCCTTCCGCGTTGGGGATGTTCTTTCGGATTCGTTGTCCACGTTAGGGCGGCGGCGCGCGGACGTCGTTTGTCCGAGCCGTAGTGGTGGGGGTCGGGGATGCGCCGGATTGGCGGAGTAAGGAGGGAGGGGCGCACCTTACTTCCGCCCCCGCACCGGCGGTCAGTCCGCTGCCGTGGTCTTCAGGGCCAGCCAGAGGTCCATGCGGGCGTCCGGGTCGTCCAGGGAGCGGCCCAGGATTTCCTCGACCCTGCGCATGCGGTAGCGGAGCGTATGCCGGTGTACGCCCAGGTCCGCGGCCGCCGCGTCCCACTGGCCGTGCCGGGAGAGCCACGCCCGCAGGGAGGCGACCAGGTCGCCGCGGCCCGTGGCGTCGTGTGCGTACAGCGGACGCAGCAGGCTGTCCGCGAAGGCCCGCACCGCGTCGTCCGCGAGCAGCGGCAGCACCGATCCCGCCGCCAACTGGTCGTGCTCCACCAGGACCCGGCCCCGCCGCCGCGCCACCGACAGCGCCTGTTCGGCGTGCTTGTAGGCGGCGGCCGCGGCGATCGGGCCGGAGGGCGCCGACATGCCGACGACCAACTCGTCCTCGTCCCCGGCGGACTGCTCGGGTACGGCCCGTGCCGCCTCCAGCGCCGCCGCGTACTCGGCGCAGGCGGCCACGGCGGCGCCGCCGTCCGCGGCCAGCACCACCAGCCGTTCCCCCTCGGGTACGACCAGGACGGCCTCCCCGGAGCGTGCGGCCGCGGACTCCACGATCTCCGCGAGCCCGCCCAGCCGGTCGCCGCCTATGTCGGCCGCGACCAGCGCGGCGGCGGCGTTCGGCGGCGGAGTCGACTTCGTCCGGGCGGAGCCGGACGTGGGGGTGGACGTGTGGGCCGGCACGCGCGCGTGGGCGTGGGCGTCCGCGTGGACCCGCGCGGCCGACGCCGACACCGACTCGGCGACGATGATCCGGAAGGGAGCGTCGAGAAGTCCGCCGTACAGATCCCCCACGACGGCACGGGCATGGTCCGGCTCCCCGGCGAGCAGCATGCGCAACACCGCCGCGCCGACCCGCTGTTCGGCCGCGTACAGCGACCGCGACCGCTCGGTGGTGAGGGTGAGCAGGGCGATGGCGGAGTGCACGGCGTACCGTTCGGCGGTGCCGAGGGCGGCGGCCGTGCCCACGGCGAGCGCGGCCCGCGGGCGCCTGCCCGTGCCCAGGGAGTGCAGCTCGACCCGGTCCTCGCTCTCCGGTCCGACGACCACCGCCGAGGCGGGCGCGGGCCGTTGCCGCAGCCGCTCCACGTCCGAGGTGAGCCGTGCCGCCCGCCGCCCGGCCCACTCGGGTGCGGTGGCGACGATGGCGCCCGAGGCGTCGTACAGCGCCGCCCATCCGTCGACCTGCGTCGCGAGCGCGGCGAGCAGCCCCTCCGGGCCGGCGGTCAGCGCCTGCCTGGTCAGCTCCCGCTGCGCGGCGAACCCGGCGGTCACGGCCCGGTACTGGTCGGCGGCGATCGCGGCGGACACGGCCTTGCTGATCGCGAGGAACGGGGTACGGCGCGGCACCTCCAGGAGCGGCAGCCCCTCCTTCTCGGCCGCGTCCACGAGGGCCTCGGGAATCTCCTCGTAGTTGACGCCGACGGCGAAGCCGAGCCCGACGACACCGGCGCCGACCAGCCGCTTCACATACCGCAGCATCGCCTCCGGATCCTCCGCGTCCAGTTTCAGCGCGGTGATCAGCAGCAGCTCCCCGCCCTCCATGTAGGGCACGGGGTCGGCGAGTTCGCTGGCGTGCGCCCAGCGGACGGGAACGTCGAGGCGGTCCTCGCCCGCGCGCACGGTCAGTTTGAGCGCGGAGTGGTGGACGAGCGAGGCGAGCGTCGGGGGCATGAGGCCTTCAGGTCGGGCGAGTGTGAGGAGATCGGGTGATCATTGTGCTCTTTTGGCCGTCGCGTATGAACAGCCTATGCCGATTCTGCCTCACCGTACGGGCCCCTGGTGAACCTTGTGGAGAGGCCCGTCGCCCTCCCCCGAACCCCGCAGCTCAAGGCCTCAGTCCCGGGCCGCCTCACCCCGGAGGTCCACCAGCAGGGGCGGGGCGTGCTCTCCCGCGACCGTGGTCAGCGACAGCACCGCGTGCCCCGGCGGCACCCCGTGCGCCAGCTCGGAGGCGGACCAGCGCTCCCGCTCGACCTGCCGGACCGTGACCGCCCGCGCGGTCGGCGCCTTGCCGGTGATCACCCGGCGCAGCACGTGCACGGCCTTGCCCGCGGGCGTCTCGGCGATGATCTGCCGGTCCGTCACGTCCCGCGCCTCGGTCCACTCCTTGCCCCACACGTCGGCGAAGTCCTGCCCGTCCCACGGCGTGAGCCCGGACAGCGCCATCCGGCATCCGGTGGCCCCGAGCAGCGGACCGCGCAGCGGCCTGGGTACGTCGTCCAGGGTGCGCAGCGTGAGCACGGCACCGGCGCCCGCGGACCGCAGCCGCTGGATCGCGCGCACGGAGTGCGGGGTCACCACGCCCGTCGCGTCGTCCAGCAGCAGGCAGGCGAACAGCGACCGGTCCTCCCGTAGCGCGACGCTCGCCGTGAACTGGGCGAGCACCAGCCGCGCCAGGATGCGGGAGGCGTCCGCGTGACCGCGCTCGGGCAGGTCGATCCGGACGCGCACGGGATGGTCGAGCGCCGTGAGCGAGAAGGGCCGGGACTGCCCGGACGTGTCGAAGAAGCCCGCGAAGGCGGGCCGGTCCAGCAGCGCGATCCGGTCCGCGAGGACCGCACCGGCGTCGCCGGGATGCCCCATCTGCCGCTCGCGCGCGTCGAGTTCGCGCAGCAGCGACTCCCGCCCGGCGTCCTGGAGCGCCTTGCGCAGCGCGGCCAGCGAGCGGGGGGCGCCGTCGAGGAGCTGCCGCAGCTCGGGGACCGAGGGGAAGCGGTCGTGGACTGCCCGGAACGGCCCGAGCAGTTGGGCGAGGACGGTGGTGGAGCGGCGGCTGTCACTGCCGGGGTGCGGGTCGGCGAGGTCACCGGCGAGGGCCTCGGCGAGTATGGCCGCGGCCTCGTCCGGGTCGGTGGTGCCGCCGTACAGATCGAGGTCGTACACCGATTCGGGGTGGCCGATCCGTACGACGATGTCGTACGCGTCGGCCGGTCCGAGCCCGGCGCCGGCCGCGCCGACCACCACGACCGAGGCCCGCCCGGCGAGCGCGTGCAGGCACAGCGACTCGGCGAGCGGTCGCACGAGGGTGCCGGTCTTGCCGGAGCCGGCCGGTCCGACGGCGAGCAGCGAGGTGCCGAGCAGGTCCGGGCCGAGGGCGAGTCCGGTGCCGCGGTAGAGGTAGGGGTTGCGCGGGTCGTCGGCGGTGGCGCCGAGCCGCACCTGCCCGGTGACCAGGTCGTGCCGGGCGAACCTGGCCGGCAGGTCGCGCTCCCCGGAGGGATGCAGGCAGGCGGCGGCGCCGTCCTGGGAGACGGCGGCCGTGAACGCGGCGAGGCTGTGGCTGCCGCTTCGTACGCCCTGCCATGCGCGGGCGATCCGGGCGTGGTCGACGTCCCGCATCAGCCCGGCGCGGGCGTCGGAGGTGAGCCGGTCGGCGGCGGCGTCGGCTCCGGCGGCGCGCAGCTGGGGCCATACGGCGGGGTCGTGCTCGGGGGCGGGCGAAGCCTCGGCGACGGGGAGGGCGCGCCGCCAGGCGGTCGGGCCGTAGCGGCGCCAGACCTCGCCCCAGCGGCCGAGCCGGCCCACGACGAGCAGGAGGGCGACGGCGATCAGGGTGTAGTAGCCGTACCAGAGGAAGGCGTTGCCGACACGGTCGTTGCCCGTGCGCCAGGAGTCCGGCGTGAAGAGCTCCAGCGGCAGCACCCACCAGCTGCCCAGATAGCCGTTCCACAGCAGCGACCAGACGAGCCAGCCCACGAGGAAGGAGATCAGCGCGCCGCTCAGCAGCTGCCGTGCCGGGATCCGCTCGGGCTCCTCCTCCGGCCGCGGCCGGTGCCCGAACCGCCACACGCCGGGCGCGGCGTCCGGCCGGGGCGCCCTCAGCCACGTCAGGAAGGCCGAGCCGTCGGGCATCGGCGGTGCCCCGGGCGGCACGGCAGGGCGGGGCGGAACCGATCGCGCCTCCCGGGGCCCCGCCGGTCGCGGCACCGGACTCGCGTGTGTGCCCCGCGCGTCCCGCGTCCCGTCGCTGTCCATCGCCGTTGCCCCCTGACCAGCCGCTCCGTGCACCTTCAGCGAGCCAATCTAGTGCCCCCGCAAAGGGAGTTCACCGCTTACGCGGCCGGGAGAACCGAACCGGGACCCTCCGGACATCGTGCGGGCGAGGTGCCGCGGCGGTGCTCGCGCAACCCCTCTCGCTATGTCCACGACGGACAACCGCGCGCCCTGACAACACCCACATGGAGCATGCCCACCGCTCATCGGCGGCCATAGCCTGCGAAGAAAGAAGGCAAGCGTCCGAAAAAGCACCGCCCGGCACCCCCCGAACCTCTCGGAACCGTCCGGAACGCAAGATCATCAGGGAGCCCCCATGAGCGCACTTCCGCAGGAGCGTCGCCTCGTCACCGCCATCCCCGGCCCCAAGTCGCAGGAGCTGCAGGGCCGCCGCACCGCCGCGGTGGCGCAGGGCGTGGGCTCCGTGCTGCCTGTCTTCGCCGCGCGCGCGGGCGGCGGCATCATCGAGGACGTCGACGGCAACCGGCTCATCGACTTCGGTTCCGGCATCGCCGTGACGTCCGTCGGCGCCTCCGCCGAGGCCGTCGTACGCCGCGCCTCCGCGCAGCTCGCCGACTTCACCCACACGTGCTTCATGGTCACCCCGTACGAGGGTTACGTCGCCGTCGCCGAGGCGCTGGCCGAGCTGACCCCCGGCGACCACGCCAAGAAGAGCGCCCTGTTCAACTCCGGCGCCGAGGCCGTCGAGAACGCCGTCAAGATCGCGCGTGCCTACACCAAGCGCCAGGCGGTCGTCGTCTTCGACCACGGCTACCACGGCCGTACGAACCTCACGATGGCGCTGACGGCCAAGAACATGCCGTACAAGCACGGCTTCGGCCCGTTCGCGCCCGAGGTCTACCGCGTGCCGGTGGCCTACGGCTACCGCTGGCCGACCGGCCCGGAGAACGCGGGCCCCGAGGCCGCCGCCCAGGCCATCGACCAGATGTCCAAGCAGGTCGGCGCGGACAACATCGCCGCGATCATCATCGAGCCGATGCTCGGCGAGGGCGGCTTCATCGAGCCGGCCAAGGGCTTCCTGCCCGCGATCCGCCAGTACGCCGCCGACAACGGCATCGTCTTCGTCGCCGACGAGATCCA
The DNA here is from genome assembly GCF_040645355.1 of Streptomyces sp. NPDC046805. Lineage (NCBI taxonomy): Bacteria > Bacillati > Actinomycetota > Actinomycetes > Kitasatosporales > Streptomycetaceae > Streptomyces > Streptomyces sp. NPDC046805. The sequence goes on from NZ_JBEYYC010000005.1 coordinate 13,030, forward strand.
GTCCGGCTTCTGCCGCACCGGCCAGTGGTTCGCGTGCGAGGACGAGGGCATCGTCCCGGACCTGATCACCACCGCCAAGGGCATCGCCGGTGGTCTGCCGCTGGCCGCCGTGACCGGCCGCGCCGAGATCATGGACGCCGCGCACGCGGGCGGCCTCGGCGGCACCTACGGCGGCAACCCGGTCGCCTGCGCCGGTGCGCTCGGCGCCATCGAGACGATGAAGGAGCTCGACCTCAACGCCAAGGCGAAGAACATCGAGGCGATCATGAAGGCCCGCCTGGGCGCCATGGCCGAGAAGTTCGACGTCATCGGCGACGTGCGCGGCCGCGGCGCGATGGTCGCCATCGAGCTGGTCAAGGACCGTACGACCAAGGAGCCGAACCCGGAGGCGACGGCCGCCCTGGCCAAGGCCTGCCACCAGGAGGGCCTGCTGGTCCTGACCTGCGGCACTTACGGCAACGTGCTCCGCTTCCTGCCCCCGCTGGTCATCGGCGAGGACCTCCTGAGCGAGGGCCTCGACATCATCGAGCAGGCCTTCGCGCAGATCTGAGACACAGCGAAGACCCAGCTCGCGCGCAGGGCCCCGACCTCGTGAGCCCCACCCGCCCCAGCCCTTGCACCCACCGCGGTTCCAGGGCCGAGGCGGCGGCCGTCGGGGCGTGTGAAGAACGTGTGCGGGGTGGATGGCGGGAGGCGAATCCGCCTGTCTAAAGGACCCCTCCTGCCGTAGCTTCTACCCAGATGAGAGATACACCCCGCCCACAGGGGACTGTGGGCGATATCGGGCCGAGGCCTCCCCAGCTTCGACCTGGTCGTGCCCTCGCGCACACAACCGGGGCCTCCGGCCTCGGATCTCCTCACCGATCGGACGGTCGCCCGCCCCAAACCCCCCGGGGCGCGCGGCGTTCCGATCCGGACGGCCGCCTCGGAACTTCCCCCCCTGTTCCGGGGCGGCCGACCTCCTTTCCGCGTCCCTGATCCCCGCATCGTTGTGGTTTCCTGGTGGATCGGTTGTTTGATCTCGCCATCTCCTCCCCGCTGTGATGCCGACGGTCAGCGCGTGGTGATCCGGAGCGGCGAGAGGTGCGGTGGGGATGACGGGTAGACGGGCCCTGGGCAGGCGGTTCGGGTGGCTGTGGGCGGCGTTCGCCGTCAGTTCGTACGGCACCTGGCTCGGGTTCGGCGCCTTTCCCCTGATCGCGGTCCTCGTGCTGCACTCCGGGCCGACCCAGGTGGCGGCGCTGGCTGCCGCGGGGCGGGCGGTCGGGGCCGTGGTCGCGGTGCCGCTCGGCCCGTGGGTGGAGTTCCGCCGCAAACGGCCGGTCATGATCGCGATGGACCTGACCCGGTGCGCGGCGATGCTCAGCGTCCCCGTCGCCTACGGGCTCGGGTGGCTCGGCTTCACTCAACTCCTCGTCGTCTCCGTCACCGTGGCCGCGGCGAACATCGCGTTCAACGCGGCCAGCGGTGCGTATCTGAAGGCGCTCGTGCCGCCGGAGGACCTGCTCGTCGCGAACAGCCGGTTCGAGTCCACGGCATGGAGCGCGACGGTCGTCGGACCACCGCTCGGCGGGGCCGCGATCGGGATGCTCGGCCCGGTGACGACCGTGGTGGCCGACGCGGTCAGCTACCTGCTCTCGGCGCTGGGCATCCGCGCCGTCGGCGGGACGGAACCGAGCCCCGCACGCACCGGTGCGGCGCGCCTCCGCGCGCGCGACCTGCTCGAAGGATGGCGCCACATCCTCACCCACCCCGTGCTGCGCCCGCTGTTCCTCAACACGATCGTGACCAACGGCCTGATCATGGCCTCCGAGCCGCTGCTCGCCGTGCTCCTGCTGGGCCGGCTCGGGTTCGCACCCTGGCAGTACGGCCTCGCGTTCGCGGCGCCCTGCGTCGGCGGCCTCGTCGGCTCACGCCTGGCGCGCCCGCTCGCGGCACGGTTCGGGCAGCGCAGGGTGATGCTCACCGCCGGGGCGCTGCGTGCGTGCTGGTCCGTCGGGTTGGCGTTCGTGCAACCCGGGCTCCCCGGGATCGTGCTCATCATCGCCGTCCAGCTCGGCCTGGTGACCTGCTGCGGCGTGTTCAACCCGGTACTGGCCACCTACCGGCTCGACCACACCCCGCCCGACCGGGTCGCCCGCACCCTGTCCGCGTGGTCGGTCAGCAGCAGCCTCGCCATCGCGGCCATGACCGCGGCATGGGGTCTGCTGGCCGCCCTCACCGGCCCCCGCACCGCGATCGCCGCCGCCGGAGTCCTCCTGCTGGCCACCCCGCTGCTGCTCCCGCGCCGCGAGTCCGCGCCCCGGAACACGCCGGAGCAGGCCGCGAGCCTCACCTGACACGCCGCGGTCAGCGCACCAGGATGGGGCTGCTTGCCGCACGCGGGCACCCGCGTCCGGTCGCGCCTGCCAAGCTGTGCACCGTGTTGCCCTCCGCAGACGAAGACCTCAAGCGTGCCCCCACCGAGCAAGGAGCCCCGGTTCCGGGGCGGCCGGCCGCCTTTCTGCTGCTCGGACTTCCGGTTTTCCTCTTCTGGCTGATCACCTGGCAGGTCGCGACGGACGGTCCGCTCGTGCGGGTGGACAGGAGGGTGAGCCACGCTCTCGTCCACCCGGACCGCTTCTGCCACTTCCTCTCCGACCTGGGCAGCGTCGAGGTCGCGGTGCCGGTCCTCGCCGTCGTACTGGGGTACGTCGCCGTGCAGGGACGCCAGGCGGATGCGGCCCGCTGGTGGCTGCCTCCGGTCGCGGCGGCCGTGCTGATGGCCCTGGTCCCGGCGCTGATCGTGCCCCTGAAGGAAACCATCGCCCGCTACGGCCCCCCGACGATGCCCCCGGCCGCCGGCTACTACCCCTCCGGCCACACCGCGACCGCCACCATCGCCTACGGCGCCGCGACCCTGGTCCTCCTGCCCTGGCTGCCCAGCGACCACGCCCGCCGCGAGCTGGTCGTCACCTGCGTCGCCGTCAACGTCGGCGTCGGCTTCGGGCTGGTCCGCAGCGGCTACCACTGGCCACTGGACGTCGTGGCCAGCTGGTGCCTGTGCACGGTGCTGCTGACCGGGCTGGCCCTGGTGATCAGGTTGAGTACGGATCCGGGTCAGGGCCCCTCCGGCACTCCCGACTGACGCCCCGGCCGGCTCACGCCTGCTGCCGGTTGCGGCGATTGCCGACGGCCATGGACGCCAGCACGAACAGGACGGCGACCAGGAACATGGCCGTACCGATGACGTTGATCTGGACGGGTGTGCCGCGCTGCGCCGAGCCCCACACGAACATGGGGAAGGTGACGGTCGAGCCCGCGTTGAAGTTGGTGATGATGAAGTCGTCGAAGGAGAGCGCGAAGGACAGCAGCGCGCCCGCGGCGATTCCTGGGGCCGCGATGGGCAGCGTGACCCGCGCGAAGGTCTGCACGGGACCGGCGTACAGATCGCGCGCCGCCTCCTCCAGGCGCGGGTCCATCGACATCACGCGCGCCTTGACCGCGGTGACGACGAAGCTGAGGCAGAACATGATGTGCGCGATCAGGATCGTCCAGAAGCCCAGCTGCGCGCCCATGTTGAGGAACAGGGTGAGCAGCGAGGCCGCCATGACGACCTCCGGCATCGCCATCGGCAGGAAGATCAGCGAGTTCACTGCGCCCCGCGCGCGGAAGCGGTAGCGGACCAGCGCGAAGGCGATCATCGTGCCGAGGACGGTCGCCCCGAGCGTCGCCCATACGGCGATCTGGAGGCTGAGGGACAGCGAGCCGCACAGGTCGGCGACGCCGCACGGGTCCTGCCACGCGCCCGCGGAGAAGTGCTGCCACGCGTAGTTGAAGCGCCCCTTCGGCTTGTTGAAGGAGAACACCGTCACGATGACGTTGGGCAGCAGCAGATAGGCGAGCGTCAGCAGTCCCGCGATGACGACGAGACGGCGCTTGAGCCAGTTGACGAAGGGCATTTAGACCAGATCCTCCGTCCCGGACCTGCGGATGTAGAGGGTGACCATGAGCAGGATCGCGGCCATCAGGATGAAGGACAGCGCCGCGGCCGTCGGATAGTCGAGGATCCGCAGGAACTGCGTCTGGATGACGTTGCCGATCATGCGGGTGTCGGTGGAGCCGAGGAGCTCGGCGTTGACGTAGTCGCCGGCCGCCGGGATGAAGGTCAGCAGCGTGCCGGAGACCACGCCCGGCATCGACAGCGGGAAGGTGACCTTGCGGAAGGTGGTCCAGGGCCTGGCGTAGAGGTCGCCGGCCGCCTCGTGCAGCCGCCCGTCGATGCGCTCCAGGGAGGTGTAGAGCGGCAGGATCATGAACGGCAGGAAGTTGTACGTCAGTCCGCACACCACCGCCATCGGCGTGGCCAGGACGCGGTCGCCCGCGGTCCAGCCGAGCAGGTCGGTGAGGTCGAGGACGTGCAGGGCGCCGAGTGCGCGGACGACCGGGCCGTCGTCCGCGAGGATCGTCTTCCAGGCGAGGGTGCGGATCAGGAAGCTGGTGAAGAACGGCGCGATCACCAGGATCATGAGCAGGTTCCGCCAGCGGCCCGCGCGGAAGGCGATCAGGTACGCCAGCGGGTAGCCGAGCAGCAGGCACAGCGCGGTCGCGGCGGCGGCGTACCAGACGGAGCGCACGAACTGCGGCCAGTACGTGCTCAGCGCGTCCCAGTACGTCGCGAAGTGCCAGGTGACCTTGTAGCCCTGCTCCAGGGAGCCCGTCTGCACGGACGTGGAGGCCTGGTAGATCATCGGCAGGACGAAGAAGACGACCAGCCAGAGGATGCCGGGCAGCAGCAGCCAGTACGGCGTCCACCGGCCGCGCCTGCGCGGGGACTTGGGGCCGGGGGCAGCGCTCGCGGCGGACGAGGAGGGCGAGGGAGGCGGGGGCGCCTCGGTGAGGGTCGACATGTCTACGCGGCCTCTTCCTCGACCGTCTCCAGGCCCGCGTCGATGTCCTGGGCGGCGTCCAGTCCGAAGGTGTGGGCCGGGCTCCAGTGCAGGACGACGTCGGCGCCGGGCACGAGCCGGCTGTCCCGCTCGACGTTCTGCACGTAGACCGCGAACTCGGGGCACACGGCGCTGTCGACGACGTACTGCGTGGACACCCCGATGAAGCTGGCGTCGGAGATCCGGCCGGTGACGCGGTTGCGGCCCTCGGGTATCTCGTCCGCGGCGTCGGCGTGCGTGAGCGAGATCTTCTCCGGGCGGACGCCGGCCAGCACCTTGCCTCCGCTCGTCGTCGCCGCGGAACACCGCGCCCCGGGCAGCACGAGCTTGCCGTCGCCCGCCCTGAGGACGATGTCGTCGCCGCTCCTGGAGTCGACCTCGGCCTCGATCAGGTTGGAGGTGCCGAGGAAGTTCGCGACGAAGGTGGTCCGCGGGTTCTCGTACAGGTCGGTGGGCGAGCCGAGTTGCTCGACGCGGCCCGCGTTCATCACGGCGACCGTGTCGGCCATGGTCATGGCCTCCTCCTGGTCGTGCGTGACATGGACGAAGGTGATGCCGACCTCGGTCTGGATGCGCTTGAGCTCCAGCTGCATCTGGCGGCGCAGCTTGAGGTCGAGCGCGCCGAGCGGTTCGTCGAGGAGCAGCACCTCGGGGTGGTTGATCAGCGCCCGTGCGACGGCCACGCGCTGCTGCTGGCCGCCGGAGAGCTGGTGCGGCTTCTTGCGTGCCTGCTCGCCCAGTTGGACGAGGTCCAGCATCTCCTCGACCTGCTTCTTCACGCTCTTGATGCCGCGCCGGCGCAGGCCGAAGGCGACGTTCTCGAAGACGTCGAGGTGCGGGAAGAGGGCGTAGGACTGGAAGACGGTGTTCACCGGCCGCTTGTGGGGCGGCAGTTGGGTCACGTCCCGGCCGCCGAGGTGCACGGTGCCGGAGGTCGGCTCCTCCAGGCCGGCGATCATGCGCAGAGTGGTGGTCTTGCCGCAGCCGGAGGCGCCGAGCAGGGCGAAGAAGGAACCCTGCGGCACGGTCAGGTCCAGCGGGTGTACGGCGGTGAAGGAGCCGTAGGTCTTGCCGATCCCGGCGAGGCGGACGTCGCCGCCGCTGTCTGTCGTCGTCATCATCGTCGTCACGCCCCTGTGAGCTTCGCGAACTTCGCTTCGTAGGCCGTCTCTTCCTTCTGGCTCAGGGAGCGGAAGGAGTGGGACTTCGCCTGCATGGCCTTGTCGGGAACGATCAGCGGATTGTTCGCCGCGTCCTTGTCGATCTTCGCCAGGTACGGCTTCACCCCGTCGACCGGAGTCACGTAGTTGATGTAGGCGGCGAGCGCGGCGGCCTGTTCGGGCTCGTAGTAGAAGTCGATGAGCCGCTCGGCGTTCGTCTTGTGGCGCGCCTTGTTGGGGATCAGCAGGTTGTCGGTCGACGTGTGGTAACCGCTGTCCGGGATGACGAAGTCGATGTCGGGGCTGTCCGCCTTGAGCTGTACGACGTCCCCGGCCCAGGCGAGGCAGGCCGCGAAGTCGCCCTTGGTGAGGTCGGACGTGTAGTCGTTGCCGGTGAAGCGGCGGATCTGGCCCTTGTCGACCGCCTTCTGGAGGCGGGCGATCGCGGCGTCGAAGTCGTCGTCGGTGAACGTCTCCAGGTGCTTGCCCATGTCGAGCAGCGTCATCCCGACGCTGTCGCGCATCTCCGACAGGAAGCCGACGCGGCCCTTGAGCTTGGGGTTGTCCAGCAGGTCCGAGACCGACTTGACCTGGATGCCGTCCAGCGCCTTCTTGTTGTAGGCGATGACGGTCGGGATGGCCTGCCAGGGATACGAGTACGCGCGGCCCGGGTCCCAGTCGGGGCTACGGAACTGCGGCGCCAGGTTGGCGAAAGCGTGCGGCAGGTTCGAGGCGTCCAGCTTCTGGACCCAGCCGAGACGGATCAGGCGGGCGGCCAGCCAGTCGGTGAGGACGATGAGGTCGCGGCCGGTGTCCTGGCCCGCGGCGAGCTGCGGCTTGATCTTGCCGAAGAACTCGTTGTTGTCGTTGATGTCCTCGGTGTACGTGACCGATATGCCGGTGCGCTTGCGGAAGGTGTCGAGCGTCGGGTGGTGCTTGCCGCTGTCGTCGACGTCGATGTACTCGGTCCAGTTGGAGAAGTGGACGATCTTCTCCTTGGCCGAGTGGTCATCGGCTGACGTGCCGCCCCGGGTCTTTCCGGCCGCGGGTATCCCGCAGGCGCTCAGTGCCCCGAGCCCGCCGGCCGCGAGCACGCCGCCCGTGGCGGCACGCAGCAGCGAACGACGGGGCAGCGAGGCCCGGCCGCCTTGGAGGCTGCGCTGGAGGGCGGCCGCTTGGAGCGGGGGCAGGCGGTCGGGCTCGTACTGCTGCATGCGCGTGGTGCCCTTTCGGGAGGGGTCGGCCGGCCGTGGTCGGGGCACTCGGTCCGGTCGTCGCTATCGGTCGCCCCTCGTCCAGGGGCTGGAGGCGTAGCTACCGCTCGATTTGAGTGCCGATCCTGACAGAGCCGGGAGACTCCAACAAGTGATTCCGTTGTTGCCTTTTGGTTACGCGACGGAATCTGTCGACCGGTGGTCGAGCAGGGGGAGTCGGCGCACAACACCCGGTGCCTGACAGCGGACGGAGTGTCAGTGGCCCCTGCCAGACTGCCGGACATGGGGAAGATCGATTCCGTGGAATCCCTGATCAGGGAGCTCCACGCGGGGGCTCACATCACGTACTTGCATTTTTGGGGGCATCGCCCACGGCCCGACGGGCGGGTGGGGGCGAGTTGTCTGAGCCAGTGGTGGCCGGCGCCGTTCGCGGTGGCCGGCGTGGAGTACGCGACGGCGGAGCACTGGACGATGGCCGGCAAGGCGCGCGGCTCTTCGGTGACGCGGAGGCGGAACGGCGGGTGCTGGCCGCCGGGCATCCCTCCCAGGCCAAGAAGGCCGGTCGTCTGGTACGCGGCTTCGACGAGGCGACATGGGAGCGGGAGCGCTTCCGGATCGTGGTCGAGGGCAACGTCCACAGGTTCGGCGCGCACGCCGCTCTGCGGGAGTCCCTCCTTCACACGGGCGACCGGGTCCTGGTGGAGGCAAGCCCCGTGGACCGCGTGTGGGGCATCGGGCTCGCGGCGGACGACGAGGCGGCGCGGGATCCGGCGCGGTGGCGGGGGCCGAACCTGCTGGGGTTCGCGCTGATGGAGGCCCGGGAGCGGATGGCCGACGGCGCCTGAACCGCGAACCGGGGATGCCCCGGGCTCACTCAAGCGCCGCGCGGCAGCGCTATTTCGACGTGCCGATCAGCAACGCCAGGACCACCAGCGCGAGGACGATGCCGACGGACCCGCAGATGATGCCGGCCAGGGCCTGGCCCGGGTTCGTGGCCTCGCCGCGGCGTGCCTTGCCACGGCCCATCGACCCGAAGATCACGGCCAGGACGCCCAGCACGATGGCCAGCGGCCACAGACAGAAGCCGATCGCCCCCATGATGCCCAGCACCATCCCGGCCGTCCCCATCCCGTTGCTGGGCATCGGCCGCGCGCCGGGCCAGCCGTAGTAACCGGGCGCGGGCGGCACCGGGTAGCCGTACCCGACGGGTCCCACGGCACCGACGGGGGCGCCCGGTCCGCCCGGGTAGCCGTACGGGATCTGGCCGGGCCCCTCCGGGGCGATCGGTGGTGGCGGTACGGGCGTCGCGAAGAAAGCGGCGGCCGGGGGCACCGGGTTCGGCGGAGGGTACGGATGGCTCGCGCCGCTCACCGGGGGCATCGGACCGGGTGGGGCGAAGGGGTTCGCCGGCCCGGCTGCCGGGCCCGGGGGCATGGGCCGCGGCGCGGGCGCCGGCGGCGCGAACGGGTTGGCCCGCTCCTGGGGCGGGGGAGGCGTGTCCGGGGTCGGGCGACGGAAGGTGAGTGTCTGCGGGTCGGCGGTGGAGGGGGGTGCGGGTGTTCCGGTGCCGCCGGAGAGGACGGTGTCGCCCAGGATGGCCGTGTCACCGAGGATGGCGGTGTCGCCGGAGACGGCCGTCTCGCCGGCGCCGGGGTCCGGGCGCGCGGCCGGGGCGTCTGCCGGGGGCGCCCAGGGATCAGGGAAGGGGCCGCCGGCGGAGGGCGCGGACGTCGCCGGCTTGTCCAGCGGCACCCTGGGGCTCGCGCCCCGCTCGGGCGCGCGGGAAGCGTCAGCGGCGGGGATCGGTCCGCTGTCCGCGGTGTTCTCCGGGTCGTCCGGTCGCTGTGGCACCTCGTCGGACATCGCGCTGGCTCCCCCTTCGTCGACGTCCTGTCATGCTACGGGCAGGGCAGCACGTCACGCGCCCGGCCTACGATGATGCCCGCACCATCGATCAGCCGATCATCCGCGCCCGGGGGCGCAGGCCCCTGTCCGGGCGCTGTCCCGGGGCGGCCCGTTTGGGGGAGGAACCCTTGACCGACCAGCACGCCGTACCCGCAGCCGGCCCCGCCGTCCACGACCTGCACGCCTTCATCGCCGGGCTGCCCAAGGCCGAACTGCACGTGCACCACGTCGGCTCCGCCTCCCCCCGCATCGTCTCGGAACTGGCCGCCCGCCACCCCGACTCCAAGGTCCCCACCGACCCCGAGGCGCTGGCCGACTACTTCACGTTCACGGACTTCGCGCACTTCATCGAGGTGTACCTGTCCGTCGTCGACCTGATCCGCACCCCGGAGGACGTGCGGCTGCTGACGTACGAGGTCGCGCGGGACATGGCCCGCCAGCAGGTCCGGTACGCGGAGCTGACCATCACCCCGTGGTCCTCGACCCACCGCGGCATCGACGAGCGCGCCTTCATGGACGCGATCGAGGACGCCCGCAAGGCGGCCGAGGCCGAGTTCGGGACCGTGCTGCGCTGGTGCTTCGACATCCCCGGCGAGGCGGGTCTGGTCGCCGCCGAGGAGACGGCCCGGCTCGCGACCGATGACGGGCTGCGGCCCGAGGGGCTGGTCTCCTTCGGACTCGGCGGACCCGAAATAGGCGTACCCCGGCCGCAGTTCAAGCCGTACTTCGACCGGGCCATCGCCGCCGGGCTGCGGTCCGTCCCGCACGCCGGTGAGACGACCGGACCCGAGACGGTCTGGGACGCGCTGAACGACCTGCGCGCCGAGCGCATCGGCCACGGCACCAGCGCGGCCCGGGACCCGAAGCTGCTCGCGCACCTCGCCGAGCACCGCATCGCGCTGGAGGTCTGCCCGACCTCCAACATCGCCACCCGCGCCGTCCGCACCCTCGACGAGCACCCGATCAAGGAGTTCACCGAGGCCGGCGTCCTGGTCACCATCAACTCCGACGACCCGCCGATGTTCGGCAGCGACCTCAACAACGAGTACGCGGTCGCCGCCCGCCTGCTGGACCTCGACGAGCGGGGTCTCGCCGACCTCGCCAAGAACGCGGTCGAGGCGTCCTTCCTGGACGCAGCGGGCAAGGCCCGGATCGCCGCGGAGATCGACACGTACACCGCCGGATGGCTCGCCCCCTGAGATCCCGTTTTCCGTGGTGCCCCGGTGGCGCGGCAGCCGGTGAGGCCACAATGGGCCCATGCACACCGTGACCGCCGTCGCCCACCGCGGCGCCCCCTACCGCTTCCGTGAGAACACGATCGACTCGCTGCGTTCCGCGCTCGAACAGGGCGCGGACGCGGTCGAGATCGACGTACGGCTGACCCGCGACCGCGTGCCCGTGCTGCTCCACGACGAGACGCTGAAGCGGCTGTGGGAGAAGGACCGGCCGCTGTGGTCGCTGTCCTCGGAGTCGGTGCGCGAACTGACGGCGGGCGGTGTGCCGACGCTGGCGGAGGCGCTGGCCGCCACGGACGGCAGCCGCGTCCTGCTCGACCTGCCGGGACAGGTCGACCGGCGGAGCGTCGAGAGGATCCTGGACGTCGTCCGGGAGTGCGGGGCCGAGGACCGGGTCTACTACTGCGCCGGCGCCCCCACCATGCTCGCCGTCCGTGCCGCCGACCCGTCCGCCGAGATCGCGCTGACCTGGACGTCCGCCGCCCCGCCGCGGGCCGCCGTGCTGGAGGCGGTGCGCCCGCGCTGGCTCAACTACCGCTTCGGCCTGGTGACCAGGGCCCTCGCCGCCCGCGTCCACCGCGACGGCTACCTCCTGTCCGCCTGGACCCCCGACACCCGCCGCTCCATGCGCCGCCTCCTCGACCTGGGCGTCGACTCGATCACCACGAACCGCATCGACGCCCTGTGCGCGCTCCGGAAGGGCTAGGATCCGGCGGGCAGCCGTCCGGACCGCTCCCGGTCAGTGTCCGGCGACGGCGAGTTCGTAGTCGCCCACGAGGTCGCCGAGCAGCGTGCCTGCGGTGATGTCGCTGGAGACGTGGCCGGCCATGTAGAGGCGGGAGTAGAGGACTTCGTCCTGCATCCACGTGTAGTCCTGGGCGCGGCGCGGGGCGAGGGCGCTGAGGACGGTGACCGCCGCCGCCGCGCGGCCGGCGTGCCGGGAGGGGTAGGAGTACGGGCCCTTGGCGCCGGGCGCGATGTGCTTGTCGGGGCGCAGGGACGGGTCGAGGACGAACGGGGCGGGCTGCTTGTCCCGTGCGGCGAGCTGGTCACTGATCGTCTTGGCCAGCTTCAGGGCGGACTTGAGCTCGGCCTTCTCGGCCGTGCCGCGCGTGGCGCCCACCAGTTCCCGCTGGTCGTGGAGGTAGAGCTTCCAGATGTCCTTCTTGCCGTGGACCTCCAGCCAGGTGGCGGCCTTCTTCCCGGCGGCCGTCCGCGTCTTGGCCAGCTTCTGGACCTCACGCAGCTCGGTGGTGCGCTCCTTGGCGGCGGGCGGTGCGGGCACCTGCCGGGCGGCCCAGGCGGCGAACGCCTTGTCGTCGCGGGTGGTGCCGTGCGCGGACTTCCACCGCGCGAAGAGGGCGTCGGCCTGCTTGCGCTGGGCGGCGGCCTGCTTGCCGATCGGGGCGATGTCGGCGTCGGTGAACAGGCGCGGGGGCGGGCTCTGCTTGATGCGGTCGGTCGCCGAGAGCTTCGACGAGGAGGCGGTCGGGATCAGCTGCGGTCGCAGGAAACCGACCGTGGCCGCCGCGGCCGCGAGCAGCGCGATGACGGCGTAGGGCCAGGTGATGCCGCGCAGGGGTTTCATGCCGCGTGGGTCCTTTCGAGGTGCTGTGCCGGCGTCGCGTCCCGCGTCAGCCGGAAGTGGGTGCGGGCCAGGCGGCGTACGTCGTTGTCGGGGAGACCGGGGGTGAGCAGCGACTGGCCGACGATGTACTTGCTGAGGGAGACGAGCCTGCCGCCCAGCCGCAGCAACTGCCGGTCGGCGGGCGCTGGTTGAGCGCCGCCCTTGGTCTCGACCAGCACATGGCCGGAGTCGAGTGCGGCGGTGCGGTCGTCGCGGTGGCAGCTGAGCAGGCCGTCGAGGGTGACGCGGGTGCCGTGGTCCAGGTCGGCGAGTGCCGCGCGGACGTAGCGGATCTCGGCGCTCGGGGCCAGGTCCGCGGTGGTCACCGGGATGCCCGCCCGCACCAGCACGTCGTCGACGAACTCGGCCGCTTGTGCGTCCAGTTGGCCGTAGGCGCGGGCCGGGGCCCGGAGTGCGTGCTTGACCGTGGCGCCGCGGCCGTCCTTGGTCTTCACCTCCACCCTGCACAGCCCGTCCTCCGCGTACAGGCGGGTGCGCACCTTCCAGCGGCGTCGGCGCCGCTGCACATGGGCGCGCCAGGCGCCGAGCTCGGCGGTGTCGAAGTAGGTGCTGTGGTAGCTGGTGGTGCGCCGGCCGGACAGATCGAGCACGTGGTGGCTCTCGGCGAGCCGGTCGACGAGGTCGCGGGCGCGCGCGGACGGTACGAGGTACTTGCGGTCGGTGCGATGCTGCAGTGCGGCCGCCGCGTCGACCTCGGCGAGCGTGGCGCCGCGCAGGGCCGTCAGGCCGAGCGCGGACGCGAAGGACGAGGGCGTGAGGATCACGACACCATCGCCTGCTCACGGGGTGCGGACTGCGCCTCGGGCTGCGGTGCGGCCGTGGGCTCGTCCGGGGTGGCGGGGTAGTGGGCGGTGACGCGGGTCGTCTCGCGTACGTAGTCGACCTCGTCGACGGCCACGGACAGCGGGGGCCGGCCGAAGCGGGCCGCCACGTCCTGGGCGATCACGGCGGGGTCCGGGTAGATCCGGTCCAGGGTCAGCTTCACGGAGCGGGTCGGCTCCTGCCGCCTGCCGCCGTCGACCACCAGCACCGCCACCAGCACCACCGCGTCCAGGGCCAGGACGAGCCACTGGTCGCGCCGCGGGAGTCCGTTGCACAGGGCGACGACCAGGGTCACGAAGGTGTAGGCGACATCGCGCAGGGTGAACGCCGTGCTGCGCAGCCGGACCAGGGAGAGGATGCCGAACAGGCCGAACCCGACCCCGGTGGGGAACTTGCCGGAGCTGATCGCGCTCATCGCGGCGAACAGGCCGATGTTCAACGCGACCAGCACCAGCGGCATCTCCGACGCGCTGGCGCGGCGCCGGTAGAGCCAGCCGACCAGGATCAGCAGGACGACGACGTCGAGGCCGCCGCGCGTGACGAGGTCGAGGGGGGCGATGTGCTCGGTGATGCCCTTGGCGGCGAGCATCGATACGCGCATGGTTGTCCCTTCCGTCACGGCACGTCGGACGGCGGACCGGTCGCGGTCCGCGGTGCGCCGCGACATGAGAGGACGGTAGGGATGTCGCATGAACAGACCATGAAGCGTTCCCGGACCCGTAGCAGGGGTGTTCGAGCCGATTAGCCTGACCGGCATGCACTATCTGGTCGTCGACGACGAGTCCCGCCTGACCGATCTGGTCGTCCGCTACCTCCACGAGTCCGGCCACACCGCCGAGGGGCGCTACGACGGCCCCTCCGGACTGTCCGCCGCCCGCGACCCGCGGCTGGACGCGGTGGTCCTGGACGTGATGCTGCCCGGTCTGGACGGGCTGGAGGTGTGCCGCACGCTGCGCGGTGAGGGCATCGACACCCCGGTCATCCTGCTCACGGCGCGGGGCGCGATCAGTGAACGGGTCGCCGGGCTGGACGCCGGAGCCGACGACTACGTGGTCAAACCGTTCGCGATGGAGGAGCTGCTGGCCCGGCTTCGGGCGATATCCCGGCGCCGCCCCGACCCTGCGGGCCGCCTCACGGTCGGCGACCTCGTCCTCGATCCCGAGCAGCAGCGTGCCTGGCGCGCGGACACCGAACTCGAGCTGTCCCGACGCGAGTTCGCGGTGCTGCGCGTGCTGATGGAGAACGCCGGCCGGGTGGTCTCCCGGCTGCAGCTGCTCGACGAGGTGTGGGACGGCGAGCCCGATCTGCGCAGCAACGCGATCGACGTCCATGTCTCCAAGGTGCGGGCCAAGGTCGACCGGGCCTTCGACCGTACGACCATCACCACGTTGCGCGGGCGCGGCTACCGTCTCGAGACCGCGGCGTGAGCGTGTCCGGCGGGCGCGGGCGCGCCTGGTTCGGGCGGCTGCCGGTGGTCACCCGCCTGGTGCTGTCCGTGGCCGTCACGATGTCCCTGGTCCTGGCGGGCACGGCCGGGCTCGTGTACGAGCGCGTGCAGGCCGCCCTGGACCGCCAGTTGGACGACGACCTGAGCGCCTACCAGCGCAGCGTGGACGCGGCCGTGCGCACGCACGGCGCGCTCCCGGCCGGACCCGACGGCGCCCTCCACCAGGTGCTCGACGCACGGGGCACGGTGCTGCGCTCCAGCGCCGCCGTCCGCGACGAGCGGCTGCTCACCCCCGTCGAGGTGGACGCCGTCGCGCACGGCAGGACCGTCCGGCGCGAGATCGGCTCCCTCGTCCCCATCACCCCGGACACCCTGCGGCTGCGGGCCGACCGGGTCACCACCGGGGCGGGGCCCCGCATCGCGGTGACCGCGCTCCCCCGCGGCCATCGCGACGAGGCGCTGCGCGAACTCCTGGCCCAACTCGCCCTCGCCTCGGGCCTGACGCTCGTGGCGGCCTCGTACGTCGGCTACCGCACGGCCCGCGCCGCCCTCCGCCCGGTGGAGCGCTACCGGCGCGGGGCCGCCACCCTCGCCGACGGCGCGCAGAACCTGCGCCTGGACGTGCCGGTCGACCGCGACGACGAGATCACCCGCCTCGGCCACACCCTCAACCGCATGCTCGACCGGCTGGAGGCGTCCACGGCGCGCGAGCACCGGTTCATCGCGGACGCCAGCCACGAGCTGCGCACCCCGCTGTCGCTGCTGCGGGCCGAGCTCGACGTCGCGCTGCACCGGCCGCGCTCCGCCGAGGAACTCGCCGAGACGCTGCGGTCCGTGGACGCCGAGGTCCAACGGCTGATCGATCTCTCCAACGCCCTGCTGGACCTGGAGGAGCTCGGCAGCACCGAGCACGTCAGCCGCGCGCCGGGGGCGCTGACCGGCCTGCTCGACGCCGCCGTGGCGCCGCACCTGCGCACCGCTCGGCGCGCCGGTCGCACCCTCACCGTCGAGGCGGAGCCCGCCACCGTGGACGTCGACGCCCGCTGGCTGCGCTCCGCCGTCGGCAACCTCGTCGACAACGCGCTGCGCCACGGACACGGCGCCATCCGGGTCACGGCCGCCGTCGAGGAGGGCAGGATGCGGCTGCGGGTCATGGACGGCGGCCCCGGCTTCCCGCCCGATTTCCTGCCCAGGGCGTTCGACCGCTTCGCGCGCGCCGAGGCCAGCCGCACCAGCGAGGGGTCCGGCCTGGGGCTCGCCTTCGTCCGGGCGGTCGCCGTCGCCCACGGCGGCACCGCGCACGCCGAGAACACCGGGAGGGGCGCCGCCGTCACCCTGGACCTGCCGTGCTGACCGGCTCACGGCGACACGGCGGCCGTCCCGCCCGCCATGCCGTACGGGCAGGTCGGCGACGTACGGTGTGAGCCATGGCCCCTCCCCTGCCCGGCCCGCTGGCGCACCTGGCCCCTCTGCTGGAGCAATACGGCTACTGGGCCGTCGGCGTCGTGGTGTTCGTGGAGGACTTCGGGGTGCCCGCGCCGGGCGAGACGATCCTGATCGCCGCGGGGGTCTATGCCGGGGCGGGTCAGCTGAACATCGTCGTCGTGGGGATCATCGCCTTCTTCGCCGCCGTGATCGGGGACAACATCGGCTATCTGATCGGCCGGACCGGCGGACGGGCCTTCGTCCACCGCTGGGGGCGGTACATCTTCCTGACCCCCGAGCGCTTCCAGGCGACGGAGGCGTTCTTCGCCCGGCACGGCGGCAAGATCGTCACCATCGCCCGTTTCGTCGAGGGGCTGCGCCAGGCCAACGGCATCATCGCCGGGACGAGCGGAATGCACTGGCTGCGCTTCCTGACGTTCAACGCGCTGGGCGCGGCGCTGTGGGTCGGCCTGTGGACGAGCGTGGCCTATTTCGCCGGCACCCACATCACCGAGATCTACGACGAGATCATCCGGTACCAGCGCTATGTGCTCATCGGGCTGGGAGTCGTGGTCGCCGCACTCGTGGCCCGGCATCTGCTGCGCCGCCGGCGCGGGCAATGACCTCCTGCGATCACCGGCTCTCGTCCAGATCGCGGGTCGGGGCGTCGTCGAATCGCTCACCTTCCGCCTGGGACGGCTCGCTCCTGAGGACGTCCGGGTGCTCCTCCATCGCCGAGCGCTCGCCCACCTCGTCGCGCTCGCCTTCGGCCTGCGAGGGCGTCCGCGCGTACCACGTGTCGTAATCCGAGGCTCCGGATGTCATGACGGGCCTCCTTCGTCACTCACCTCCATGCTCCACCCTCACGCGCCGCGCGGCGAGGGGACCGCCGACCAGGCAAGGTGGACCACCCGTGGTCAGAAGGTGGACTACTCGTGGACGAGGGCACCGGCCGCGAACCGGGATGGTGCGATCTGATAAACCATTCCCCACGACGTGACGTGCCGTGACGCGAACAGCCGTTGCCTGTAACGTGCGTCGCACACTTCTGGCCTGCTGGCCGCTATGCAACCAGGGACTGTGATGCAGGAACCTTCGATGTTGCCCGCACATGCCCCGCAGGAGACGACAGCAGTCGGCTCCCCGAACTGGCATGTACCGGACATTATGTCGGCCGGACGCGGCACGTCGGTCGAGCGCCACATCGTGCTTCTCGCGGTCCTGCCCGCCGGGCTGGTCGCGGTCACCGGCGCGGTGGCGGCCACCCTTCTGTTCACGGCGGGCGAGGTCCACGTCGGCGAACACGTCTTCTGGAGCCTGTTCACCGGCACGCTGCTGATCATCTGCGGCATCCTCACGGGTGCGGCGCTCCTGGCCGTCGCGAAGGCGCGGGCCCTGGGGCAGCGCCACACCGAGACGAAGCGCCTCGCGGCCCGCGCGCAGGCCGAACTGTCGCAGTTGCGCTGGCAGTTCGACCGCAGCAAGGAGCTGCTGGAGCGCCGCCGCAACCAGGCCGACGCCTCCGCGGAGCCGGTCGAGGAGACGCTGGACCGGGTGGTGGACGACATCGTGTCCGCCCAGCACGCCGCCGAGGCCGCCGTGCAGGAGATGGCGGCACAGGAGCTCGCGGCGCAGACGCACGACGGCCAGCACTTCGAGGTCTTCTCCAACATGGCCCGGCGGCTCGAGTCCCTGGTGCACCGCGAGATCGGCCTGCTGGACGACCTGGAGAACGAGGTCGAGAACCCGGACCTGCTCAAGGGCCTGTTCCGGGTGGACCACCTGGCCACCCGCATCCGCCGGTACGCCGAGAACCTCGCCGTGCTCGGCGGCGCCGTCTCCCACCGCATGTGGACCCAGCCGGTCAGCATGGCCGACGTGATGCGCTCCGCGGCCGCCGAGATCGAGCAGTACTCGCGGGTCAAGATGGTGCCGCCCGTGGAGGGGACGGTCAGCGGGCACGCGGTCGTCGACGTGGTCCACCTGCTGGCCGAACTGGTCGAGAACGCCACGGTGTTCTCCGCTCCGCAGACGCAGGTGCTGCTGCGCGCCGAGCACGTCACCGCCGGGCTGGCGATCGAGGTCGAGGACCGCGGCCTGGGCATGACCTCCGCCGAGCGCAACCAGATGAACTCCCTGCTCGCTTCGCCCGACGGGGTCACCCTCGCCGAACTGCTCAAGGACGGCCGGATCGGCCTGTACGTGGTCTCCGCGCTCGCCCGGCGGCACGGCATCGCCGTACGCCTGCAGAACAACGTCTACGGCGGCACGCAGGCCGTCGTCGTCCTGCCGCCCGAACTGCTCGGCAAGCAGCCCGAGATGACGGAGCAGCAGCAGCCCGCGGAGGCCGCCGCCGCACCTCCCCCGGCTCCCCAGGCCCCGGCGCCGGCGCGGGAGACCCCCGCCCCCCAGCGCCCCGCGGCCGCACCCGTCCCCGAACCGGAACCGGCGGAGCCGTACATGACCCCCGCGCAGGAGAACGGGCGCCCCTCGCTGCCCAAGCGCCGCCGGCAGGAGAACCTCGCCCCCGAACTGCGGGAGCCCGCGCGCCAGGAAGCCGCCCACGCCGAGCCCGCGGCGGTGGCCGACATCGACCACGACCCCGGTCTGATGGCCGCCTTCCGCACCGGCGTGCGCCGCGCCGAGGACCCCACGGAACCAGAACCAGTCAGTGCCGAAGAGTCCAGAGAAACCGACACCACCACGTCCGTCGGCGGGCATGCCCGACCGGACCCGGCCCGTTAGCAGTTACACGTCATCGAGGAGAAGTAGGCGATCGTGGTGAGCGAAGATCTTTCCTGGCTGTTGAGCGGCCTTCTGCAGCGCGTCCCCCACACACGCAGCGCCCTGCTGCTGTCCTCCGACGGCCTGGTGATGGCCGCGGACGGACTGGACACGGACGGCGCGGACCACCTGGCGGCCCTGTCCAGCGGGCTCTACTCGCTGGCCCGCAGCGCCGGCAAGCGGTTCGACGACGGCGGTGACGTACGCCAGATCGTGACCGAACTCAGCAACTCGCTGCTCTTCGTCTCCGCGGCCGGGCAGGGCGCCCTGCTGGCCGTGCTCGCCGGATCCGAGGCGGATGTGTCGGTCCTGGGCTACGAGATGACGATGATGGTCAAGGGCGTCCGTCGCCACCTCGGGGTGTCACCGCGTCAGTCGGTGGGGCAGTGAGCACATGCCCCACGCCCCGGGAGATCCGGAGAGGCCGCTGCTCGACGACGCCGTCGGGCGGCTGGTCCGGCCGTACACCGTCAGCGAAGGGCGCACCGCACCCACGCACCACTTCGACCTGATGACCATGGTGGTGGCGACCGGCAGCGCGCTGCGCAGCAACCTCGGACTGGACCACACCCGTGTGCTGGACCTGTGCCGCATCCCGGTCACGGTGGCCGAGATCGCGGGGCTCACCCGGATGCCGGCGACGGTCATCAAGGTGCTGCTGTCCGACCTGGTCGAGCGTGGCGCGGTCGTCACCCGACCGTTCAACCTGGCAAGTCAGGGGGCGAGTTCGGCCCCCGATCTCGATCTTTTGGAGGCGTTGCGGGATGGGCTCCTCAAACGGCTTTGAGGCACCCGGCACCGAATCCCTCCCGATGGGGATCAAGATTCTGATCGCCGGTGGTTTCGGGGTCGGCAAGACCACCTTCGTGGGAGCGGTCAGCGAGATCCAGCCGCTGAGCACGGAGGAGGTGCTGACCGAGGTCAGTGCCGCCACGGACCGGCTGGACGGGGTGGAGAAGAAGGCCACCACCACGGTGGCCATGGACTTCGGCCGGATCACCCTCAGTTCGGAGCACGTGCTCTATCTGTTCGGCACACCTGGGCAGGAGCGCTTCTGGTTCATGTGGGACGAGATGTCGGCCGGCGCGCTCGGCGCGATCGTCCTCGCCGACACCCGCCGCCTGGAGCACTCCTTCGCGGCCGTCGACTTCTTCGAGGCGCGCGGCATCAGTTTCATCGTCGCGGTCAACGAGTTCGACGGGGCGCACACGTACGAGCCGGACGAGGTGCGGGCGGCGCTCGACCTCAAGCCCGAGGTGCCGGTGGTGCTGTGCGACGCCCGTGTGTCGAGCTCGGGCATCCAGGTCCTGCTGTCGCTCGTACAGCATCTGATCACTTCCAGCGTCTGACCACTTCAAGGAGTTCCCATGTCAGCGAGCGTGTCCAGAACTCCCCTCGGAGGGGAGACGGGGATAGGCGTACGTCATCTCCTGCTCCCTCCGCAGGACCCTGAGGTCGAGGCCCGGACGCGCCGGCTCCGGGAACTCGGCATCGAGGACAGGCCGGTTCCCGAGTACGACGCGTTCGCGCGCGACCTGGCCCGGCGCACCGGCGGCTGCTACGCGGGCGTCAACTTCTTCCTCGACGAGAACCGCCAGTACTTCGCCGGCCTCTACAGCGCGGCCTCGGACACGACGGTGGAGCTGGAGACCCCGCTGCTCGAGGACCCGGTGCCGGGCCGCATCATGCCCCGCGACCTCGACATCGGCTTCTGCCCGCACGTGGTCCGGCGGCGCAAGGCCCTGGTGCTGGACGACGTCCGCGACTTCCCGCGCTTCGCCGGAAACCACGTCGTCGACGCCATCGGCATCCACTCCTACCTGGGCGCCCCGCTGATCGACAGCACGGGCATGGTGCTGGGCACGATCTGCTCGGTGGACCAGGACCCGCACCCCTGGGGCCACGAGGGCCTGGAGACCATCAAGTCGATGGCGGCCGAACTGGTGGAGCGCATCGAGGGACGGTGAGCGGACGAGAAGCCGGGCCCCGGACGCGAATGCCTCCCGTCCGGGGCCCGGCTTCTCGTATGCGTCAGCCCAGTGGCTCGTCCGGCGGCACCTGTCGCACCCCCGCCAAGTGGCCGTCCGGTTCGCCCGGTTCGAAGCGGCACATGCCCACCGCGTGCCAGAACTCGCCGGTGACGTCGCCCTCGTACTTGCAGCCGCCGGGCATGCCGACCAGGGTGGCGCGCAGGGTGGGCAGGGAGTCGGCGGGGATGTTCCACAGGCGTACCGTGCCGCCCTCGCCTGCGCTCGCCAGGAGGGAGCCGTCGGGGCGGAAGGACAGCGGACGTGTGCGCGGTGGCGGCGTCGGTGGGGCGCCGGCATTGACCCGTTGCGGTCCGTGGTCGGTGGCGTCTCCCGAGCCCGCGCCGCACTCCGTGCTGGAATCCCTCGCATGGACAAGGGCAACATCGACACCCCGGACGCCGGCGACCTGGATGCCGCGGCCCGCCGCTACTGCGCGTCGGAGGGCTGGGCGCTGCCCGACGGCAGCTACCCGATCCGCCCGGCGGACCTGCACGGCAGGGAGGACCTGCACCGGGCGATCCACGCGGTCGGCCGGGGCCGCCGCGACCCGCACGACATGATCCGCCGGCACATCATGGAACGCGCCCGCGCGCTCGGCCTGTCCGAGGAGATCCCCGAGGACTGGAACCCCGACGGCAGCCTCAGCGGCTAGAACAGACCCGGGTTTGTGCCCTTCACGGCACCGATGAACGCCGACCGGGTGGACACCGTGAAGAGTGAGCTTCGTTGACATCAGCAACGGATGTCGGTGTGGCAATACGCGGCGATGCACTGCAGCAGAGCTCGCGCCTCATCAGGCGAACAGGTCTCACGGGGCGCGTCGTGCCGTGGACACCCGTCCAGCGGACCGAGGACCAAGTTTTCGCGTTCCTCATGCTGCTCTCCGAGCACGAGCGTCACCGTCAGACCTTGGTGACCACTGCGATGGAACAATCCTGACGAAATTCGATATATCTGACCGGCCGAGATCGCCTGCCGACTTCTGGGCGCACTGGTGACGCGGCGCCCAGTTGCTCGGACTTCGTCAATGGTCCCCACGCTTGTTATGGCGTACAGCGCGTGTTCCGGTCTCTCCGGCTCTTCACGGATGTCCACCATCTGATTGAACGCGGTGCCACACACCACATAGCTCCACAGATCCCAGCTGTGGGCATGGACGACTGGTGACGACGTCTCACCACTCTCCGGCCATACATGCAGACACAGACCCACCTTGCCGGATCGATACAACGGGAAACAGATGAATTCAAGCGGATGCCTGATGACCGGTGCGGGAAGCTGCTCTGGATTGATGGTCGGCAACGCGCGTCGAACCCATTCGCCAGCAGCCTTGGTGTCGCCGTTACGGAGAGCTCGAACGGCAATGCTTTCATACGTACGGATTCTGCGCATGGATGGCTCGCCTGACGATGAGATCAACCTTTTCGTCATTGAAGTGATCGGGAAGAGTCAACTGCAATCGAGCAAATAGCTCCCGGGCCTCACTGGGCGTGGGCTCATCGCTCAATCTTGGTGCATCCGTGAGCGACACCCTGTGGGATTGCTCGAACTGTTCGACCAGTTCATTACGCCAGTACTTGTAAAAGAAGCAACCTTCCTCGATCACCATCGCGGGGAACCGAGGTCCGCGCTCGGTGATGAAGAGGTAGTTCTGCGTCATGTCCCAACGAAACAGAGTCATCGTCGAGGAAAGTGCCACCTCGATCTTGAGTAGTGGATGACGCTGCTTATACCAGCACGCCGCAAAGATTGTCGAATACAACTCCCGCTGCGTCCCCTCACCGGTCCAGCTCTCTTCGTCTTCATTGGGATCCTCGACGCCGTACCGAAAAAAATCGGCATAGCGCTGACAGAGGACCTGGTCTCGAGGATCGAGGATTTCGAGACGGACGCTCAAGGATCCACCGTCGTCCAGGACCCTTTCGACGCACTCAGGAAGAACCACAGCCCTCACGAACGTTGCGGTACCGCCTCGGAAAATCCACTCGTTGGCTCTGCTCCGCGCCTCAGTCAAAGACCGATTGATGTCGTCTCCGTACAGAATCCTGATGGCGGCCCCTTCGTCCAGGGTTGCCCTGTAGCCATCCAGAGTTGCCCTGTGGTCCGTTATCAGATCCTCGATCATCCCGATCCGCCTGAGGTAAGAAGGAAACTCCTCCAGCGACTGGTGGGCCGAGATCAGCTTTGCCCGGGAATCGGGTTCGGCATCGAAATCCCACTTGTTCCTCAATAATGAAAGCGCCAGTGCGGCAAGGGTCACGAGGATGGCACTGTTGACAACCGAGGCAGATACGGAATTAGTGAGGCCGAGTATGCCGACGACCACCGCCGTGATCAGCGCAATGAGCGCATCGGAGTTCGCACCCAGCCAACGCATGAAAGCCCATGTCCGCACGGATGGCCACCCTCTCGTCCGCAGCTCTGTGGCCGTGTGTCACGCTGCAGGTCGGCGCTCGACACTACGGCCGGATGGTTACCCTCACTGGCGCCAGGCAAACGACGGCATCGACGCAACGAAAAGCGGCACGCCGGATTCCGATTTAAGAGGCATGGTTGGGCGATCAGCGGCGCAGCGTACGGGTTTCCTATTGTGAGCAGCTTCCGACCACGGTCCCCCTTCTCCGCACTCTCTCCACCAGTCCCCGACTGGTCTGTCACGAGCGTGCCACAGTCAATGCGGTCCGTGGTCGGTAATCCGAAGAACAGTCGATCAGGTGGGGAGACAACGCGGCCCCGGACGGACCGTCGTCCGACCGGGGCCGCGCGCTCGCTACGTCAGCCGTGCGTCAGCTGTCCAGCGACGTCATCACGTGCTTGATCCGCGTGTAGTCGTCGAAGCCGTACGCCGAGAGGTCCTTGCCGTAGCCGGACTTCTTGAAGCCGCCGTGCGGCATCTCGGCGACGAGCGGGATGTGGGTGTTGATCCACACGCAGCCGAAGTCGAGCTTCTTGGACATCCGCATGGCGCGGCCGTGGTCCTTGGTCCACACCGAGGAGGCGAGGGCGTACTCGACGCCGTTGGCCCACTCGACCGCCTGGTCCTCGTCGGTGAAGGACTGGACGGTGATGACCGGGCCGAAGACCTCCTTCTGGATGATCTCGTCGTCCTGCTTGAGGCCCGAGACGACGGTCGGGGCGTAGAAGTAGCCCTTCTCGCCGACCCGGTGGCCGCCGGTCTCGACCTTGGCGTGGGCCGGGAGGCGCTCGATGAACCCGGAGACCTGCGTCAGCTGGTTGGGGTTGTTGAGCGGGCCGTACAGCACGTCCTCGTCGTCGGGCTGGCCGGTCTTGGTCTCGGACGCGGCCTTCGCGAGCGCGGCCACGAACTCGTCGTGGATGGACTCCTGGACGAGGACGCGGGTGGCGGCCGTGCAGTCCTGGCCGGCGTTGAAGAAGCCCGCCACGGAGATGTCCTCGACGGCCTTGGCGATGTCGGTGTCCTCGAAGACGACGACCGGCGCCTTGCCGCCCAGCTCCAGGTGGACCCGCTTGAGGTCCTTGGACGCCGACTCGGCGACCTGCATGCCCGCCCGGACCGAGCCGGTGATGGAGGCCATGGCCGGGGTCGGGTGCTCGACCATCATGCTGCCGGTCTCGCGGTCGCCGGTGATGACGTTGAAGACGCCCTTGGGCAGGATCGAGCCGATGATGTCGGCGATCAGGACGGTGGAGGCGGGGGTCGTGTCCGACGGCTTCAGTACGACCGTGTTGCCCGCGGCGATCGCCGGGGCGAACTTCCAGACCGCCATCATCATCGGGTAGTTCCACGGCGCGACCTGCGCGCAGACGCCGACCGGCTCGCGGCGGACGATGGAGGTCAGGCCCTCCATGTACTCGCCGGCCGAGCGGCCTTCGAGCATCCGCGCCGCGCCCGCGAAGAAGCGGATCTGGTCGATCATCGGCGGGATCTCCTCGTCCCGCGTGAGTCCGACCGGCTTGCCGGTGTTCTCCACCTCGGCCGCGATCAGTTCCTCGGCGCGCTCCTCGAACGCGTCCGCGATCTTCAGCAGCGCCTTCTGCCGCTCGGCGGGCGTGGTGTCGCGCCAGCCGGGGAAGGCCTCGGCGGCGGCCGCCATCGCGGCGTCCACGTCCGCCTGGCCGGACAGCGGCGCGGTCGCGTACGCCTCTCCCGTCGCCGGGTTGACGACCTCGGTGGTCCGTCCGTCGGCGGCGTCCCGGAACTCACCGTCGATGTAGTTGCGCAGACGACGCAGCTCGGTGCTCACTGCCGGCCCTCCTGTCGGGTTCTGACTGCTTTTCGGTCTCTCCGTGCCTTCGTGCGTCCCAGTCACTGAGACATCCACACCCTAGTCCGCAACCCCGCGTTTTCAACACCCCCAGGCCCACCAGAACTGCGAAATCCGTAGACCTGAATGTCGTAGACAACGAATTTCATCGATACGACCTTGCGGAACTGTCGAGACGTCGTGCACAGTGAGGTCGTGGCCAGTCGAAGCGCAGACCAGAGGGACGTGTCCCGCGAGTCCAGGAACGGCACCCCCCACCTGGACGCCGTCTCCCTCGCCATCATCGAGCAGCTCCAGGAGGACGGGCGCCGGCCCTACGCCGCGATCGGCAAGGCCGTCGGCCTGTCCGAGGCGGCCGTGCGCCAGCGCGTGCAGAAGCTGCTCGACCAGGGCGTGATGCAGATCGTCGCCGTCACGGACCCGCTCACCGTGGGCTTCCGCCGGCAGGCGATGGTCGGGATCAACGTCGACGGCGACGTGGAGGCCGTGGCCGAAGCGCTGAGTGACATGTCGGAAGTCGAGTACGTGGTGATGACCGCGGGCTCCTTCGACGTCCTCGCCGAGATCGTCTGCGAGGACGACGACCACCTGCTGGACGTCATCAACAAACGCATGCGGGCCCTGCCCGGCGTGCGCTCCACCGAGAGTTTCGTCTACCTCAAGCTGAAGAAGCAGACCTACATGTGGGGAACCCGATAGCCGTGAGCACTAAGGACCTGAGCCGTACCGCGTACGACCACCTGTGGATGCACTTCACCCGCATGTCCTCGTACGAGAGCGCCCCCGTCCCGACCATCGTCCGGGGCGAGGGCACCCACATCTACGACGACCAGGGCAGGCGCTACCTCGACGGCCTCGCCGGTCTGTTCGTGGTCCAGGCCGGACACGGCCGCACCGAACTCGCCGAGACCGCCTTCAAGCAGGCCCAGGAGCTGGCGTTCTTCCCGGTGTGGTCCTACGCCCACCCGAAGGCGGTCGAACTGGCGGAGCGCCTGGCCGACTACGCGCCCGGCGACCTGAACAAGGTCTTCTTCACCACCGGCGGCGGCGAAGCCGTCGAGACCGCATGGAAGCTCGCCAAGCAGTACTTCAAGCTCACCGGCAAGCCCACCAAGCACAAGGTCATATCCCGCGCGGTCGCCTACCACGGCACCCCGCAGGGCGCCCTGTCCATCACCGGACTCCCGGGCCTGAAGGCCCCCTTCGAGCCGCTGGTGCCGGGCGCGCACAAGGTCGCGAACACCAACCTCTACCGCGCCCCGATCTTCGGCGACGACCCGGAGGCCTTCGGCCGCTGGGCCGCCGACCAGATCGAGCAGCAGATCCTCTTCGAGGGCGCGGACACGGTCGCAGCGGTCTTCCTGGAGCCCGTGCAGAACGCCGGCGGCTGCTTCCCGCCCCCGCCCGGCTACTTCCAGCGCGTGCGAGAGATCTGCGACCAGTACGACGTCCTGCTCGTGTCGGACGAGGTCATCTGCGCCTTCGGCCGCCTCGGCACGATGTTCGCCTGCGACAAGTTCGGCTTCGTACCGGACATGATCACCTGCGCCAAGGGCATGACCTCGGGCTACTCCCCGATCGGCGCCTGCATCATCTCCGACCGCCTCGCCGAGCCCTTCTACCAGGGCGACAACGTCTTCCTGCACGGCTACACCTTCGGCGGCCACCCGGTGTCGGCCGCGGTGGGCCTCGCCAACCTCGACCTGTTCGAGCGCGAGGGCCTCAACCAGCACGTGCTGGACAACGAAGGCGCGTTCCTGTCGACCCTGCAGAAGCTGCACGACCTGCCGATCGTCGGCGACGTCCGCGGCAACGGCTTCTTCTACGGCATCGAGCTCGTCAAGGACAAGAACACCAAGGAGACCTTCGACGCGGAGGAGACCGAGCGCGTCCTGTACGGCTTCGTCTCCAAGGCCCTGTTCGACAACGGCCTGTACTGCCGTGCCGACGACCGCGGCGACCCGGTCATCCAGCTCGCCCCGCCGCTGATCTCGAACCAGGAGACGTTCGACGAGATCGAACAGATCCTGCGCGCGACGCTGACGGAGGCGTGGACCAAGCTCTGAGCCACCCTCGGTTCCGATCTTCCTCCTGGGGGATCAACTCCGGCCCCGGTGCCGTCCGTTCGAGTGAGAACGGCCGCCCGGGGCCGTGTGCTGTCCTGCCTCCCGGCGGCGGCTGCCTAGCGTGCGAGTGACCGATCGGCCCCGCCTTCGTTCACCCGGACGAGGGATGAAGTACGCGAACAGCAACGGGACTCAACGAGTCAGAACCGAGGTGTACGCCATGGAGGCCCCGCCGGACAACGACGTGCTCTGGGCACGCTCCCTGTACTTCCGGCACGACGACGGCTCGCCCGCGCTCGCCGGCGTCTCGCTCAGCGTGCGGGAGGCCGAGATCCTCGCCGTCAGCGGACCGCGCGGCAGCGGCAAGACGACCCTGCTGCGCTGCATGTCCGGCCTGGTGCCGACGCAGCGCGGCGAGGTCTGGTTCAACAGCACGCCCGTGCACACCATGAGCCCGCTCGCCCGGGAACGCCTGCGCCGCGACCGCTTCGGCTGGATCGACCCGGCGCCGGTGCTCGTCCCCGAGCTGAACGTCTGGGAGAACACCGCCCTTCCCCTGATGCTGCGCGGCACCAGCCGCCGCCGGGCCAAGACCTCCGCCCTGGAGTGGCTGGAGCGCCTCGACGTCGGCGACACCTCCCGCAAGCACCCGCACGAGCTGCGCCAGGCCGAACGCCAGCGCGTCTCGATCGCCCGCGCGCTGGCCCCGGCGCCGACGGTCCTGTTCGCCGACGAGCCGACGGCCCCGCTGTACCGGGCCGATCGCGCGCATGTGCTGCGGACGCTCACCACGGCGGCCCGCTCGCACGGCATCACGGTGGTGCTGGCCACGCACGACGCCGAGACGGCGGCCCTCGCCGACCGCACGGTGGCGCTGCTGGACGGGCGGCACGTGAACACCGTGCACCTGCCTCCGGTCCCCGAGACCGAGACGGAAGGCCGGGCCGCGTGCTCGCTCTCCGTCTGACGCGCGGCGCCCATCCCGTCGTCCACCTGCGCCGCCTGCTGGTGGCGGCGGCCGCGGCCGGCACCGGCTTCCTGCTCCTGTCCGCCCTGGGCTACGCGATGGGCCACCCCGGGGACCCCGCGGCGTCGGGGGCGCGCCTCGCCTGGTGCGCGGTGCCCCTCGCGGCCACGGTCCACTTCGCGGTGGCCGTCGCCCGTACCGACCCGGGCACGAAACCGCGCCGCGGGCTGTCGGCCATCGGCCTCGGACCGGGGCAGCTGATGGCCGTCTCGGCGCTCACCACGGCCCTGTCCTGCACGCTGGGTTCGACGGTGGCACTGCTGTTCTTCCTGCATCTGCGGGGGGACCTGACGGGCCTGCCCTTCGACGGCGCCGCCGCCGGCCTCCTGGCCGCGGACGCGCCCCTCCCCCTCGCCGCCGCCATGACCCTGCTGGCCCTGGTCCCGGGGATCGCGTCGGGGACGGTGGCCCTGGTCCTGCGCCCGCGGGACGCCCGCCCTGCGACGAGCGGGGCGCGGCGCGCCCACAGGGCGTTCGGCGCGTACGGCCGCGGGGGGCAGCGGGAGACGTTCGGGGCGTACGGACGGTTCGGCACCCGCCTGCGCGTGCGCCCGGCCGCGAACGGCACCGCCGGGAAGGGCACGACCACGGCCGTCACCCTGCCGGACGGCGACGCCTCCGACGGCACCGCTCCGGACGACGCGGAGGGAACGCCGGAGCACGCCGCCCCGGCCGGTGACTGGGCCGACGCCTGCGCCCGCCCCGGCGACGACACCCCGGCCCCGCGCGACGCCCCGGCCGGTCTGCCCTGGGGCGTCGCCGTCCTGGCCGCGGGCCTCGCCGTGGAGGCGTACGCGAGCCGCTCCGTCACCGAGCCCGTCTCCGTCCTCCCCGGCGAGCTCGCGGGCAACCCCGCGGGAGTGCTCGTCGGCTGGACACTGACCGCGCTCGGTCTGGTCCTGGCGGCCCCCGGGCTCACGCACCTCTGCGGACGGCTGCTGCAGTCGGCACACCCGAGCGCGCTCCGGCTGCTCGCCGGCCGGGTCCTCATGGCCGAGGCCGCCCGCATCGGCCGTCCGCTCGGCGTCGTCTGCGCGGTCGCGTCGGGCGCGTACGCCATGATCGCGCTGTACGGCGGAACGGCCGCGTCCTTCGGCCCGCTGACCACCCTCGGCGTCCTCCTGGTCGCCGGATGCACGGTGGCGACCCTGCTCATGGCGGCCGTGGCGACCAGGCAGTCCCGCGCCGACACCGTCGCCGCCCTGCGCCGCCTGGGCGCCCCCGCCGCGGTGCTGCGCGGCGCCGCCGCCCTCCGCGCGGCCGCCCTGGTCGCCCTGTTCGCCCCGCTGACCCTGCTGATCGCGGACCTGGCGGCGCTCCCGCTGGCCGGCTGAGAGCCGAGAATCGTACGAAGGAGACGCGCGGCCGCCGATGAGTTTTCCGGTGGCCGCCGGTCTACCCCACCGAACGGCACGGAACCCGAGGGAGAGACCGCATGTACCAGCAGATGATCTTCGTGAACCTGCCCGTGGACGACGTCGACGCGTCGAAGAAGTTCTTCACGGAGCTCGGCTACACGATCAACCCGCAGTTCACGACCGACGACTGCGCCTGCGTGGTGATCAGCGACACGATCATCGCGATGCTGCTCGGCAAGGGGCGCTACTCCGACTTCACGAAGAAGGAGATCGCGGACGCGACCAGGACCAGCGAGGTCCTGCTGTGTCTGAGCGCCGAGAGCCGCGAGAAGGTCGACGAGCTGGTCGACAGGGCGCTCGCGGCCGGGGGCACCGCGAGCGGCGAGCCCCAGGACCACGGCTTCATGTACGGCCGTGCCTTCGACGACCTCGACGGCCACACCTGGGAGGTCATGTGGATGGACCCGGCGGCGGTGCAGGGCTGACCCGGCCCGGGCCGTCGGCCCGAACGGCTGTGCCAGCATGGGCGGGTGCATCCGACACCCGCCCAGCCCGAACAGTCCGATCAGACCCCGCCGACCGAACGGCCCGTCCACGACCGTGAGATCGAGACGCTCGCCGAGTTCGACCAGGTCGTCGCCGAGCACGGCTCGCTCGCCGGATTCCGCGTCCAGGCCGTCGATCTGACCGACCGCACCAGCGTGTTGCTCTCGGTCGACGCCTGGGAAGCCGTCTTCCTCGGCTGCCCGATGGCCCCGGAGGCGGCCGCCCGGGTCCGCGCCGCCGGAGCCCTGGTGTTCCCGCCGCTCCCGGGACTGCCCTTCGACCCGTACCGGGGCTTCGTCTACTCCCCCCACGAGCTGTTCGCAGCGCTGGAGAAGGGATACGAGGCGACGCCCGACGCGCAGGCGTACGCCTGGTTCCAGCGGACGAAGACCGACGGTGACATCTACGCCTCGATGCTCCGCGCCGTCCACGACGACTCCGTCTCCGACGCGCTCGACGAACTCCTCGCCGGGGCACGGGTGGTGGGCGTCATGGGCGGTCACGCCATGGCCCGCGGCACGCAGGAGTACGCCGGCGCCGCACGCCTCGGCCGCGAGCTGGCCCGCTCCGGCTTCACGGTGGCCACGGGCGGCGGACCCGGCGCCATGGAGGCGGCGAACCTCGGCGCCTACGCCGCCCCGTTCGACGACGGGATGCTCACCGAGGCCCTCGAACTCCTCGCCAAGGCACCGTCGTTCCGGCCCTCCATCGCCGACTGGGCGCAGGCCGCCTTCGAGGTGCGCGAGCGTTGGCCGGACGGCGGGGCGTCGGTCGGCATCCCCACCTGGTTCTACGGCCACGAGCCGCCGAACGCCTTCGCCTCCCACATAGCCAAGTACTTCGCCAACGCCACCCGCGAGGACGGGCTGCTGGCCCGTTCCAACGCGGGCGTGGTGTTCCTGCCGGGCGCGGCCGGCACCGTGCAGGAGATCTTCGACAACGCGACGCCGAACTACTACGAGTCCCGGGGCGAGCCGACGCCGATGGTGCTCGTGGACCGGACGCACTGGACGCAGACGCTGCCGACGTGGCCGCTGCTCCAGTCACTCGCCCGCGACCGGGCGATGGAGGACCGGATCGCGCTGGTTGGCCGGATCGAGGAGGTCCCGGAGGTCTTGAAACGTATCGGTGGTTAATAAGAAGGCAAAGTCAACTCCCGTGGAACGCTTGTGCGTTGACAGTGCTTATGGAGTGCTTATAGATCTGTGTGCCTCACGGGGATGGTGAAGCGTCGGTCACACCTTCGCTTCAACTCCTCCACAGCCCCCCGCAGTTCAGCACTCTGTAAAGGACAATCGTGTCCCTGACTCGCCGCAGCGCACGCTCAGTGCGCATCCTGGGTGTTGCCTCCGCCTCCGCCGCGCTCGTCCTGGGCGTCGCCGGTTCGGCTCTCGCATGCCAAATCAGTGAATTCTCCGCCGAAGCCAAGTGCGACGGCACCAAGGGATCCATCGTCGTCACCGACAAGGACTACTCCGGCACGCCCGCCGTCATCACCGTCTTCCTGGAGGAGAACGGTGCGGACGCGAGGCAGGTCGGCAAGCCGCAGGAGGTCAAGGGTTCCGCCGAGGGCACCACCGTGACCTTCGAAGAGGACTGGAAGCCGGGCGCGACGTACCGCGTCCACGTCAAGGCCGGCCGGGTCGACGAGGACATCAAGACGCCGCTGACCACCCCGTCCACGGCCTGCAAGTCCGAGGACAGCCCGGCCCCGTCGGCCTCGCCGTCGAAGTCCGTCCCGGCCGAGGAGAGCCCGGCCCCGTCGGCCTCGGAGAGCAGCTCCGCCCCGGCGGGCACCTCGAGCAACGCGCCGTCCCCGGCGGCCGGTGGCTCGAACCTCGCCGAGACCGGTGCGAACTCCAACACCGGCATGATCGCCGGCATCGCTGCGGCCCTGGTCGCCGTCGGTGGCGGTGCCGTGTTCTTCGGCATGCGCCGCCGTGGGGCGAAGAACGGCAGCTGACGCCTCACTTCCGTACACCGTCGTGGCCCGTCCCCGTAACCCGGGGGCGGGCCACGGCCGTTGGTCAAAACCTCGCCCACTCCAGCCAGGACGCCAGCACCGCACGGTCACCCAGAACCTCCAACTCCGGGCTGTCCAGCGGGAGTCGACGGAGGAAGGCGAGCAGGACGGAGGTCAGCGGGCCGCGCAGGGCCACGGTCGCCTTCTCGTGGCCGCGGCGCCAGTCGACGCCCTCCGCGCCGAACTCCACGATCCACTCGGCGTTCGTCTCCGGCGTGGTGTCGGTGGCGTGGAGGTGGATGCTGCGCGCGGGCCCCTGCGGCTCCGGCGCCGTACCGCGTCCCCTGCGCTGCTGGAGCCACGCGGCCATCTGCAGCCACTCGTCGAGCGTGTCGGCGGCCACCTCGGCCGCCAGTTCGTAGGGCTGCCCGAGGGCGAGCGCGGCGTCCGCGCGGTGCACGGCGATCTCGTGGGTCATACGGCGGGCCCAGAAGCCGGAGCTGTGGTCCCCGAACCAGCTCCACACCTTGGCGTCAGGACCGGCCTCCCGCAGCGTGCCGACGATCAGATCCGCGCTCTTTGCCAGCCAGGCGTCGAGGGCGGCGGGGTCGCCCTGCTCCTCGGGGCCGTCGCGGAGCGGGATCTGCTCGCGCGGGACGTTCTCCTGAGCGCGGGCGGCGACGAGGGCGTTCGCCCAGCGCAGCGCGCCGCCCGCGTGCCGTGCGAGCTGCTCCAGCGTCCAGTCCGGGCAGGTGGGGACGGGTGCGCCCAGGTCGGCACCGGAGGTCACCAATTCCCTCAACCCGGCCACCTGGTGGGCGATTTCGTCGCAATAGCGGTCGTGCGTCATCAGCGTCATGCCGTCACCCTAGGCCGTGACGATCAGCCGAGTACGACGATGTCGGCCGCGTCGAAGTCCACGCCGACCTCGGCGCCCGGCTCCGGTGCCTCGCGCAACGGGCAGGCCGCCTCCAGGCGGGGGCCGTCCTCGGGCTGGAGGTGGACGGCGACGTGCGTGCCCTTGAAGGTGCGCGCGGACACCGTGCAGCGCAGTCCCTCGCCGGCCGGCACCAGCCGTACCCCGGCGGGCCGCACGAGCAGCGTGCTCCGGCCCTGCGGCGCACCCTCGGGCACCGGGAGCTTCCCCCACGGGGTGACGGCGGCCCCTTCGGCGACGTTCGCCGCGACGACGTTCTCGAAGCCGAGGAACCGCGCCACGAACGCGTCGGCGGGCCGCTGCCAGACCTCAAGTGGCGTACCGGACTGGGCGATCCGGCCGTCCCGCATCACCACGACCCGGTCGGCGAGCGCGAACGCCTCGCCCTGGTCGTGCGTCACGGCCAGCACGGTGGTGCCCAACCGGCCGAACAGCTCCCGGAGTTCGACGACCAGCCGCTCCCGCAGCGAGCGGTCGAGCTGGCCGAGCGGTTCGTCCAGCATCAACAGCCGGGGCCGGGGCGCGAGAGACCGGGCCAGCGCCACACGCTGCTGCTCGCCACCGGAGAGCCCGGCCACGGCCCGGCGGGCGGCCCCCGGAAGCCCGACGAGATCCAGCAACTCCCCTATTTCCGTGACCTGTTGCTTCTTGGAAGCGCCCTGCATCCGCAGCCCGAACGCCACGTTGCCGCCCACGTCCCGCTGCGGGAACAGCTGATGGTCCTGGAACATCAGCCCGACCCCCCGCCTGTGCGCGGACACCGCCGCCTGGTCTCTCCCGTCGAGCGACACGCGCCCGGAGTCCAGGGGCTGCAGTCCGGCCACGGCCCGCAGGAGCGTCGACTTGCCGCTGCCGCTGGGCCCGAGCACGCAGACGATCTCGTGCTCGGCGACGTCGAGGTCGACGGCGTCGAGCACGGCCCGTCCGCCGAAGCGCACGGTCGCGGCCTGAAGGCTCAGCAGACCCGGCTGCATCAGAACTCCCCTGTCCGATCGGTCCGCAGCCGCTCCAGCACCAGCAGCGCCACCGCGCACACCACCATCAGAATCGTCGAAAGGGCCATCGCCTGGCCGTAGTTGAGGTCACCGGGCCGCCCCAGCAGCCGCGCCACGGCGACCGGCAGCGTGGGCTGATCGGGCCGCGCGATGAACACGGTCGCCCCGAACTCCCCCAGCGACACGGCGAAGGCGAACCCGGCGGCGATCAGCAGCGCCCGCCGCACCATCGGCAGGTCGACCTCCCGCCACACCCGCCACGGCGACGCCCCGAGCACGGCCGCCGCCTCCCGCAGCCGCCCGTCGACCGCCCGCAGCACGGGCAGCATGGTCCGTACGACGAAGGGCACGCCGACCAGCGCCTGCGCGAGCGGGACCAGGATCCAGGACTGGCGCAGGTCCAGCGGCGGCTTGTCCAGCGCGACGAGGAAGCCGAAGCCGACGGTCACGGCGGAGACGCCGAGGGGCAGCATCAGCAGCGCGTCGAAGCCCCGCACGATCCGGCCGGCGTCGCCACGGGCCAGCGCTGCGGCGGCGAGAGCGCCGATGACCACGGCGACGGCGGTGGCGGCGACGGCGTACTCGAGCGAGTTCCCGATCGCCCAGATCGGCGCCACCAGGAACGTACCGCCGTCCGTGCGGGTCAGGGCGCGGTAGTACCCGAAGTCCGGTGCCTCCAGGGATCGCCCGACCAGCACGGCGAGCGGCAGCAGCAGGAGTACGGCGACGGTGGCGAGCACGCCCGCCAGCACCGCCCGCTGCCCGGCCCCGCGCGGCCGGCGCGCCGTCACCGAGGCGTCCACCAGCCGCAGCGTGCTCTCCCGCCGCCGTACCGTCCAGGCGTGCACGGCGAGGACGGCGCCCACCGCGACGAACTGGACGAGCGTGAGGACCGCGGCCGTGGAGAGGTCGAAGAGCTCGGACGTCTGCCGGTAGATCTCCACTTCGAGGGTCGAGAAGGCGGGGCCGCCGAGGATCTGCACCACGCCGAAGGAGGTGAAGGTGAACAGGAACACCATCAGTGCGGCGGCGGCCACGGCCGGAGCCAGCGCCGGCAACGTGACCGTGCGCCAGGCCCGCAGCGGCGAGGCGCCCAGCATCCGCGCGGCCTCCTCCTGGCGCGGGTCGAGCTGGGCCCACAGCCCGCCCACCGTCCGTACGACGACCGCGTAGTTGAAGAAGACGTGCGCCAGGAGGATCGCCCACACAGTGGTGTCCAGCCGTACGCCCCACAGGTCGTCGAGGAGCCCGCCACGTCCGACGAGCGCCAGGAACGCCGTACCGACGACGACCGTGGGCAGCACGAACGGAACGGTGACGACAGCCCGCAGGACCTGCTTGCCCGGGAAGTCGAGCCGGGCGAAGACATAGGCGCCGGGCAGCGCGACCAGGAGAGTCAGCGCGGTGGAGACAAGCGCCTGCCAGGTGGTGAACCACAGGACGTGCCGGATGCCGGACTGCGAGATGACATCGACGACACGGCCCAACCGCCAGACACCGTCGGCCTTCAGGCCCCGGGCGACGATCGCGACGACGGGCCAGGCGAAGAAGACGGCGAAGAACGCGACGGGCCCGGCCATCAGCCCGAGCCGCGCCGCGCCCCCGCGCTTGGTCGCCGCTACTTCAGTACGAGCGACGTCCACGACTTGACCCACTGGTCGCGGTTGGCGGCGATGTGGCCGGGGGCCATGGTCTCGGGGTCCTTGGCCTGGGGGCCGTACTTGACGAACTCGGCCGGCGCCTGGGCGCCCTTGACCACGGGGTAGACGAACATGTTGAGCGGCATGTCGTTCTGGAACTCGCGACTCAGCAGGAAGTCGATGAGCGCCTTGCCGCCCTTGGTGTTGCGGGCGTTGCTCAGCAGTCCGGCGTACTCGGTCTGCCGGAAGCAGGTGCCGGTCGCCACGCCGGTCGGGGCGGTGGTGGGCTTCGGGTCGCCGTAGATGACCTCGGCGGGCGGCGAGGAGGCGTACGAGACGACGAGCGGCCGGTCGCCGTGCGCCTTCATGCCGCCGGCGGAGCCGGAGAACTCCTGGTCGTACGCCTGCTCCCAGCCGTCGACGACCTTGACGCCGTTGGCCTCGAGCTTCTTCCAGTACCCCTCCCAGCCCTTGTCGCCGTAACGCGCGGCGCTGCCGAGCAGGAAGCCGAGGCCCGGCGAGGAGGTGGCGGCGTTCTCGGTGACGAGGAGGTTCTTGTACGCGGGCTTGGCCAGGTCGGCGAAGGTCTTCGGCGGGGTCAGCCTGTGCTTGCTGAAGTACGCCTTGTCGTAGTTGACACAGATGTCGCCGGTGTCGATGGGCGTGACCCGGTGCTTGCCCTGGTCGACCCGGTACTGCGGCTGGATCAGCTCAGCACCCTTGGCCTGGTACGGCTGGAACAGCCCGTTGTCGAGAGCGCGGGACAGCAGGGTGTTGTCGACGCCGAAGAAGACGTCGCCCTGCGGGTTGTCCTTGGTGAGGATCGCCTTGTTGACGGCCTGCCCGGCGTCGCCGTCCTTGAGGACCCTGACCTGGTAGCCGGACTGCTTCTCGAAGTCCTTGAGGACGCTCTTCGAGACGGCCCACGAGTCGTGGCTGACGAGGGTGACGGTCTTGGAGTCCGCGCCCCCCTTGCTGTCGTTGCCCGTGGGTCCGCACGCGGACAGCGTGACGAGGCCGAGGCCGACCGCGGCGGCCACTGCGGTCCTGGTGTGCTTGATCTGCACTGGATTCCTCCTGGGGTGACCAGGAAGAGACGCGGCCCTGTCCGGGCCCCGCGAGGAGGCCCGGACAGGGCGCAACAGCTTGAGTGATGTCCGAACTCCCTACCCAGAATGACCTGGGCGAGGTTCAGAGGGTCTGCGGCCCGGTTGCCGCACTCTCAGCGCTGTGGCGCTCCCCTGTCGGAATATGACGATGTATGAAGTTGTACGGCGTAGTGCAGGCCCCAGAATACCGCCAGGCCCCCGCCGGTCTACCGTTCGGTCGCCGCCAGCTGACCGCAGGCCCCGTCGATCTCCTGACCGCGGGTGTCCCGGATGGTGACGGGCACCCCGTGGGCCGCGATGGCCTCGACGAAGGCCTTCTCGTCCTCGGGCCGGGACGCGGTCCACTTGGAGCCGGGGGTCGGGTTGAGCGGGATGAGGTTGACGTGCACGGGCTTGCCCTTGAGCAGCCGGCCGAGCCGGTCGCCGCGCCACGCCTGGTCGTTGATGTCCCGGATGAGCGCGTACTCGATGGACAGCCGGCGCCCGGACTTGGCCGCGTACTCGAGCCCGGCGTCCAGCACCTCGCGCACCTTCCACCGCGTGTTCACGGGGACGAGGGTGTCGCGCAGCTCGTCGTCGGGCGCGTGCAGCGAGACGGCGAGGCGGCACTTGAAGCCCTCGTCGGCGAAACGGTGGATCGCCGGGACGAGCCCGACGGTCGACACGGTGATCCCGCGCTGCGAGAGGCCGAGCCCGTCGGGCTCGGGGTCGGTGAGGGCGCGGATGGCACCCACGACGCGCTTGTAGTTGGCGAGCGGCTCGCCCATGCCCATGAAGACGATGTTGGACAGCCGGGCGGGACCACCGGGAACCTCACCGTCCCGCAGCGCCCGCATCCCGTCCACGATCTGGTGCACGATCTCGGCCGTGGACAGATTCCGGTCGAGCCCCGCCTGCCCGGTCGCGCAGAACGGGCAGTTCATGCCGCAGCCCGCCTGCGAGCTGATGCACATGGTCACCCGGTCCGGGTAGCGCATCAGCACCGACTCGACGAGCGTCCCGTCGAACAGCCGCCACAGCGTCTTGCGCGTGCTGCCCTGGTCGGTCGCCAGGTGCCGTACGACCGTCATCAGCTCAGGCAGCAGTGCCTCCTGCAGCTTGCCGCGCGACCCGGCTGGGATGTCGGTCCACTCCGCCGGGTCGTGCGCGTACCGCGCGAAGTAGTGCTGCGAAAGCTGCTTCGCACGAAACGGCTTCTCGCCGATCGCGGCAACGGCTTCCTTGCGCTCGGCGGGCGAGAGATCGGCGAGATGCCGCGGCGGCAGCTTGGCTCCGCGCGGGGCGACGAAAGTGAGTTCTCCGGGCTTAGGCATGGCCTCACCAGTGTCGCAGATCCAATTGGGTGACCTGCGGCTGTCAGTCTCCACGACTGTCATCAGTAGTCGTCGCCGGCCCAGGGACGGCCCGAGAGCGCGCGCTCGAGTGGGTGGGATGATCTCCCCGAAGGGGTGGGCATGGACATGTTTGAGCTGATGGAGTGGCTGGCCGAGCGCGAAGTCACGCGGCTGTCGTTCAGCATATTGGGCAGCGCTCATCCCTGAGCCCGTTCGATTTCACGGGGGTCGGGGCAGCCAGGATCCCACGGAGGGGACCGCATGGCGAGAAAGCCATGGCTCGTCGCCGGTGCCGGAGGCTAACTTCGGACGATGCGGATCTTGCATCTCTCGGACACCCATCTGGACCGGTCCGGCGGCCCCGACGAGGACGGCGGCGATGGCACTGCGGCCCTCCGTCGCTTGCTGGGCGAACTAGGTCATCTGGACGACCTCGACGCGGTGGTGGTCACCGGCGACGTCGCGGACGACGGCTCTCACGAGGCGTACACGCGGGCACGTGAACTCCTGTCCGGCTACGCCGACCGACGAGGGGCGCACGTCTTCTACACCACCGGTAACCACGACGACCGCACCGCCTTCGCCGACGTGCTCGGCAGCGGCCATGTTCAGCCCGAGGCGGTGTACGAGGGAGCCACGGGTGAGCGGGCAGGGGCGACCACCCTCGGCGGATGGCGGATGATCACGCTGGACACGCTCGTTCCGGGCAAGGGCTACGGTCGACTCGACGGCGGCCAACTCGACTGGCTCCGCCAACTACTTGTCACCCCGGCACCAGTGGGCACCGTCCTGGCCTTCCACCACCCGCCCGTTGCCCTGGACGACGACGTTCAGCAAGCGCTCGGCCTGCAGAACAGCGCAGAGCTAGGCGAAACGATCCGCGGGACTGACGTCCAGCTCATCCTGTGCGGGCACTATCACCTGCAGATACTGGCACGCCTGGAACAAGCGACAGTCTGGGTCACCCCCGGCGTCGTCAGCCGTATCGACCTCACCGCTCGCCCCGGCACCGTGCGGGCGGTCCACGGCCCATCGGCCTCCCTCATCCACCTGGGAGCGCCCCACGGGCCACTCATCCATACGCTCCACGCACGAGACCCTCGCATGGGCGAGACGGTCTACGAGGCCGACGAGGAAAGGGTGCGCGAAGCCATCGAAAGGCTCGGCCCCTCTCCTACGGTCCTGAACTGAGCCTGTTCCTCCACCGGACGGGACTCGCCGACGGGTCGGCACAGTCCCCCCGACTCTCCCGGCTACGCTCGCGCGGGAGCGCCCCGCGGCGCGTGGCTGCGGGGCGCCTTGTGGGGTTCAGTCGACCGTCTCCCCGTCGTGCGTACCGCCCTTGCAGGGGTTGCCCGGCTCATTGATCGCGGGCATTCCGCCGCCCTGCCTGCACTCGGAAGGGGTGACGGAGGATGGGGCACCCTGTGCGGCGGCGGTGGCGGTGGCGGCGCCTGTGAGGCCGAGTCCGGCGAGGGCTGCCGTGGCGATGCCGGCGGCGAGGAGTCGTCGAATGCGCATGTGGTTCCCCTTTCACGGAGTGCCTCGGTTGGGGCACTAGCCAGCTTGATCTTCACCCATGTGGGTGGCACGTCATATTGCGCCATTCGGGTGACATTGCTGTCGGGGTGCGAGGTCGGTGACGCGACCCGTCGGACAGGCCCCAGCTGTATTGATCACGAGCGCTGTCGACAGTCGTGGGGCTTGATCATGGTGCGCGGCCTGCTCGCCCGTGTACGACAGCGAGCCCTCGCCCGGAAAAGGCGAGGGCCCGACAAGTGCTCCGAAGTCGCGACTACGCGGAGCCTACGAAGATCACCAACAGCAGCCACACCACAGGAGCCGTCGGCAGCAGGGAGTCCAGGCGGTCCATGATGCCGCCGTGGCCGGGCAGCAGGCTGCCCATGTCCTTGATGCCGAGGTCCCGCTTGATCATGGACTCGCCGAGGTCGCCGAGCGTTGCGCTGGCCGCCACCGCGAGCCCCAGCAGCAGGCCCTGCCACCAGGTGCCGTCGTCGATCAGGAACTGCATGCACAGCGCGCCCGCGACCATGGCGAAGGAGATCGCGCCGAGCAGGCCCTCGCGGGTCTTGCCGGGGCTGATGCGCGGGGCGAGCTTGTGCTTGCCGAAACGCCAGCCGACGGCGTACGCACCGGTGTCGCTGACAACCGTGAGGAGCAGGAACGTCAGCACGCGCCACGGGCCGTCGTGGGCGTCCAGCATCATCGCGACGAAGGTCGCCAGGTACGGCACATAGAACGCCGCGAAGACGCCGGCCGTGACGTCCCGCAGATAGTTCTCGGGCGGTTCCGTCATCCGCCAGACCAGGACGGCCAGCGCCGTGAGCGCCATGGCCACCCAGGCACCCTCGGCACCACGGACGTACCCCGCGACGACCATCGCGGCGCCACCGATCGCCAGCGGGACCAGGGGCGCCTTGATGTCCTTGCGCTCCTGGAGCCGGCT
The DNA here is from genome assembly GCF_040645355.1 of Streptomyces sp. NPDC046805. Taxonomy (NCBI): domain Bacteria; kingdom Bacillati; phylum Actinomycetota; class Actinomycetes; order Kitasatosporales; family Streptomycetaceae; genus Streptomyces; species Streptomyces sp. NPDC046805. The sequence continues at coordinate 53,317 of NZ_JBEYYC010000005.1, forward strand.
GGTCAGCTCCCACAGGCCCACCACGACGGCGACCGCGACCACACCGACGAACACGGCCTTGACGATGAACAGCGAAGCGACGATCACGGCGCCGAGCCCGACGCCGACCCCTATGGCCGCGCCCAGGTCCCGGCCCGCGCTCTTCTTCTTCGGTGCGGGCACCGGTTGCGGGGCGGGGGGCATGGGCTCCGGATTCTGCGGCGCCGTTCCCTGGGGGTACGCCGACGGGGTCGTGGTGCGGAACGTCCGGTCCCGGACCGTGGGGTCGGGGACCGTGTGGTCTCGGAACGTCTCGTCGTGGGACAAGGGGCCGCTGAGCCGGCCGGGCCCGTGCTCGATGGGCCCCGCGTACCCGGTCTGCGGCGGCGCCCCCCAGGAAGAGTCGTTCATCAGACCTCGAGCAGCTCCGCTTCCTTGTGCTTCAGGAGCTCGTCCACCTGGGCGACGTACTTCGCGGTGGTGTCGTCGAGCTCCTTCTCCGCACGGCGGCCCTCGTCCTCGCCGACCTCGCCGTCCTTGATCATCTTGTCGATGGCGTCCTTGGCCTTGCGACGCACCGAGCGGATCGAGACGCGGGCGTCCTCCGCCTTGCCCTTGGCGACCTTGATGTAGTCGCGGCGACGCTCCTCGGTGAGCTCGGGGAACACCACACGGATGATGTTGCCGTCGTTGCTCGGGTTGACGCCCAGGTCGGAGTCGCGGATCGCCTGCTCGATGTTGCGCAGCGCGCTCTTGTCGAACGGGGTCACGACGGCCATGCGCGGCTCCGGCACGGAGAACGAAGCCAGCTGGTTGATCGGCGTCGGCGCGCCGTAGTAGTCGGCCACGATCTTGTTGAACATCGCCGGGTGCGCACGGCCGGTGCGGATCGCGGCGAAGTCCTCCTTGGCGACCACGACGGCCTTCTCCATCTTCTCCTCGGCCTCGAGGAGGGTCTCTTCGATCACCACTTGCTCCTGCGTGTCTTGAGTAAGGCCCGGCTGCGGTTGCCTGTCGGTGGCGGCGGCCGGCTGCGTCGCGTCTTCTTCCTGCACGGTTCCCGACCGGCAGAACATTGTCCATCCCCCGGTCAGGGTCCGTCCCGCTCGACCCCCGAACGGATGCGGTACGGGGGTGGCGGCGGTGCGCCGGTCAGTGCCGGCTGCCGTGGTCTCCCACGAGCGTGCCGATCTTCTCACCCTTGACGGCCCGAGCGATATTGCCCTCCGCCAGGAGCTCGAAGACCAGGATCGGGAGCTTGTTGTCGCGGCACAGCGTGACAGCCGTGGCGTCGGCGACCTTCAGATCGCGGGTGATGACCTCGCCGTAGCCGAGGGAGTCGAACTTGACGGCGTCCGGGTTGGTCTTCGGGTCGGCGTCGTAGACGCCGTCCACACCGTTCTTGCCCATCAGCAGCGCCTCGGCGTCGATCTCCAGAGCGCGCTGGGCGGCGGTGGTGTCGGTGGAGAAGTACGGCATGCCCATACCGGCGCCGAAGATGACCACGCGGCCCTTCTCCAGGTGGCGGATGGCGCGCAGCGGGATGTACGGCTCGGCGACCTGGCCCATGGTGATGGCGGTCTGCACCCGGCTGTCGATGCCCTCCTTCTCCAGGAAGTCCTGAAGGGCGAGGCAGTTCATCACGGTGCCGAGCATGCCCATGTAGTCCGAGCGGGCCCGGTCCATGCCGCGCTGCTGGAGCTCGGCGCCACGGAAGAAGTTGCCACCGCCGATGACGACCGCCACCTGGGCGCCGTCGCGCACGACCGCCGCGATCTCACGGGCGATCTTGTGCACCACGTCCGGGTCGACGCCGAGGCCCCCGCCGCCAGAGAATGCCTCGCCGGACAGCTTCAGCAGAAACCGGCCGGATACTTTGCCGTCGTCGCTCTTCTGGGCCTTGGTGGTCATGGGGATCCCGCCTCTTTCACGTGGTGCACATACGAAGAAGGCCATTGCCGGTGGGGTTGCTGTTCGCTCCCATGCGCGGCAATGGCCTCCTCGTCAGATCTGCTGCCGTCCGGCCCGTGCCCGGCTGGGGCACCGTGTACGGACGACTGCTGTCGACCCTATAGGGGTCGCGCGTCGATCGTGGTGTCGATCGCGGTACGGACTCAGATGCCGACCTTGATGCGCGAGAAGCGCTTCAGGGTGACACCGGCCTCGTCCAGAATCTTCTGGACCGACTTCTTGTTGTCCAGCGCGTACGGCTGGCCGAGCAGCGTCGCGTCCTTGAAGAAGCCGTTGAGACGACCCTCGACGATCTTGGCGATCGCGGCCTCGGGCTTGCCCTCGGCGCGGGTGGTCTCCTCGGCGATGCGGCGCTCGGACTCGACGACCTCGGCCGGGACGTCCTCCTTGGAGAGGAACTTCGGCGCGAAGGCGGCGATGTGCTGGGCGACGCCCTTGGCGATCTCGGCGTTCGGCTTGTCCAGCTCGACGAGGACACCGATCTGCGGCGGCAGGTCGGGCATCGTGCGGTGCATGTACGCCGTCACGTAACCGCCGGCGAACTGCGCGAAGCGGTCGAGGACGATCTTCTCGCCGAGGTTGGCGTTGGCCTCGTCCACGAACGCCTGGACGGTCTTGCCGGGCTCGATCTCGGAGGCGAGCAGGGCCTCGATGTCGGCCGGGGAGGTCTTGGCGACGTGCTCGGCGATGGCCTTGGCCACGGCCTGGAACTTGTCACCCTTGGCGACGAAGTCCGTCTCGCACTTCAGCTCGACGATGACGCCGGAGGAGTTGTCGTCGGCGATGACGGAGACCACGGCGCCGTTCTCGGCGGAGCGGCCCTCGCGCTTGGCGACGCCCTTCTGGCCCTTGATGCGGAGCGCCTCGACGGCCTTGTCGACGTTGCCCTCGGCCTCGTCCAGCGCCTTCTTGCAGTCCATCATGCCGGCGCCGGTGAGCTCACGAAGCTTCTTGACGTCGGCGGCGGTGTAGTTCGCCATGAGTCTGTGAATCTTTCTCGAAGTCTGGAAGATCGAAGATCAGCGGGGTCTGCGTTCCCCGTGCCGTCCATGGAGCGGGGTCCCGCTGACACATCACTGACCTACGGGTGAACGGCGGGGGCGGTTTTCATGTCACCGCCCCCGCCGTCAACTCTGACGCTGACGGGTCAGGCCTGCTCGCCCTCGGCGGCCGGAGCCTCGGTGGCCGGAGCCTCGGTGGCCGGAGCCTCGGTGGCCGGAGCCTCGACGACGGTCTCGGTGACGACCTCGGCGGCCGGGGCCTCGGTCGCGGCCTCGACGGCCACGGCGGCCTCGTCGGCCTTCTTCTCGCCCTCGAGCAGGTCGCGCTCCCACTCGGCGAGGGGCTCGCCCGCGGCCTTCTCGCCCTTCTCACCGGTGGCGGCGCCGGAGCGGGCGATGAGGCCCTCGGCGACGGCGTCGGCGATCACACGGGTGAGCAGGGTGACGGAGCGGATCGCGTCGTCGTTGCCCGGGATCTTGTAGTCGACCTCGTCGGGGTCGCAGTTGGTGTCGAGGATGGCGACGACCGGGATGTTGAGCTTCCGGGCCTCGCCGACCGCGATGTGCTCCTTCTTGGTGTCCACGATCCAGACGGCGCTGGGCACCTTCTGCATCTCGCGGATACCACCGAGGGTCTTCTCGAGCTTGGCCTTCTCGCGGGAGAGGACCAGCAGCTCCTTCTTGGTCAGACCGGAAGCGGCGACGTCCTCGAAGTCGATCTGCTCGAGCTCCTTGAGGCGCTGCAGACGCTTGTAGACGGTCGAGAAGTTGGTGAGCATGCCGCCCAGCCAGCGCTGGTTGACGAAGGGCATGCCGACGCGGGTCGCCTGCTCGGCGATGGCCTCCTGCGCCTGCTTCTTCGTGCCGACGAACATGACCGTGCCACCGTGGGCGACGGTCTCCTTGACGAACTCGTAGGCGCGGTCGATGTACGACAGCGACTGGAGCAGGTCGATGATGTAGATGCCGTTGCGCTCGGTGAAGATGAAGCGCTTCATCTTCGGGTTCCAGCGACGGGTCTGGTGACCGAAGTGGACGCCGCTCTCCAGCAGCTCCCGCATCGTGACGACGGCCATGGCCGTATCTCCTTGGATTTCTCGGTTGTGCCGCGGATGCCGGACGGCTCCCGCGCCTGACGCCCGCAGCGCGCCGTTGCCACGTGAGGACCGAGGGGCGCTGACCCGAAGAGACGTTGCCGTCCGCTTCGTGTCGGGGCGTGCGAAGTCGACCCGGTGACCCGGATCGCCACCAGAAGTGTACGGGACCCGCGGGGCAGCGGGTGACGCAGCTGTCCACAACCGGTGAGTAGTCCACAGTTCCGGCCATGATCGACGGGGGTGCGGGAGGGTTCGGGGCATGCGAGGAGTGATGCGGTGCGTGAGTACGGGTCTGGGGCTGGCGGCCGTCCTGACTCCCTGGGCATGGGCCGACGCCCCGGCGCGGTCACGGGCGGCGCCGGACCCACCGGTCCCCGCCGTCGGCCGCGCCTGGCCGGTGGGCACCCGCCCGGCGGTCCTACGCGGTTGGGAACCCCCGGCAACGGCCTACGGCCGCGGTCACCGCGGAGTGGACCTCGCGGCGCCGACGGGAACCCCGGTACGAGCGGTGGCGGCCGGCCGGGTGTCCTTCGCGGGCCGGGTGGCGGGCCGGGGCGTGGTGTCCGTACAGCTGACGGGCACGAACCTGCGAACGACGTACGAGCCCGTGAGGGCGTCGGTGGAGGAAGGGGAGGAGGTGGGGGCGGGGGAGGTGGTGGGGGTGGTGGAACCGACGACGTCGCACTGCACGGCTACGTGCGTCCACTGGGGTCTGCTGAGCGGAGAGACCTACCTGAACCCACTGTCCTTGCTGCCGCCGTGGCTGCTCCACAGGGGTCCATCGAGACTGCTGCCGGTGCTGGGCGTGCCGCTGCCCACCTAAGCCGGCCGGCCGGCCGCGGGCAGTCGTACCTCCCCCAAGTTCTTCGAGCAGCGGGACCCCAGGCGGCACGGGTGGGCGCAGCCGCACCCCGCAAGCGCGGGTGACCGAATCCCCCGGCCAGCCGAGGCCGACAGCCGACGTCAGCCCTCAACCCCTCGCAGCGCCATGGAGACCGCCGCATCCGTGATCGCCGCGGGCTCCTCCGCCGCCCCCAGCTCGATACGCCGCACCGCCGCGTCCACGACCCCCTGAAGCAGCATCGCCGCCAGCCGCGGCTGCGCGTGCCCCATCTCCTCCAGCGCCTCGACGATCATCGCGACGAGCCCGCCGTGCGCAGCGCGGATCTTCTCTCGGGCCCCCGCGTCCAGCTCGCTCGCGGAGATCGCCACGACGGCCCGGTGCCGCCGGTCCCCCACCAGTGCCAACTGCTGCCGTACGTACGCCTCGACCTTGCCCTCGGCGGAGTCGGCCCGGTCCATCGCGGCCGACACCTCCGCCGCCCATACGGGGAAGTCGACCTCGCACAGCTCCTCGACCACGGCGGCGCGCGAGCGGAAGTACTCGTACACGGACGACCGCGCCAGCCCCGTCCGCTCGGCCAGGGCCGGGAAGGTCAGCGCCTCCGTCCCGCCCTCGGACAGCAACGACCGAGCCGCGTCCAGCAGGGCGGCTCGCTGCATCGACCGGTGCTCGGCCACAGAGGCCGCTCGAATCCTTGGCACGTCAACCACTTTACAAATGCGCCCACCCGGATGGGAGGCTCACCGCCCGAAGCCGGCCAGCTTCGCGCGCAGCTGCAGCACCGACTTGGTGTGGATCTGACTGACCCGGCTCTCGGTGACGCCGAGCACGTTCCCGATCTCGGCGAGCGTGAGTCCCTCGTAGTAGTACAGCGTGACGACGGTCTTCTCGCGGTCCGGCAGCGTGTTGATCGCCCGCGCCAGGAACCGGCGCAGCTCCCGGTCCTCGGCCACCTCCACCGGATTGTCGGCGGCGGTGTCCTCCAGCGTGTCCATCAGGCTCAGCCGGTCCCCGCCGTCGCCGCCGACGTGCAGCAGCTCCTCCAGGGCGACCACGTTCGCGAGCGACAACTGGCTGAACACCGCGTGGAGTTCGTCCACCTCGATGTCCAGCTCGGCGGCCACCTCGACCTCCGAGGGGGTACGCCGGAGCCGCGCCTCCAAGGTGGCGTAGGCACGCTCGACGTTGCGCGCCTTCTGCCGCACCGACCGGGGGATCCAGTCCAGTGCGCGCAGCTCGTCGATCATCGCACCCCGGATCCGGGTGATCGCGTACGTCTCGAACTTGATCTCGCGCTCGATGTCGAACTTCTCGATCGCGTCGATCAGCCCGAAGACACCCGAGGACACGAAGTCGGCCTGTTCGACGTTCGGCGGCAGACCGACGCTCACCCGCCCCGCCACGTACTTCACCAACGGCGAGTAGTGCAGGATCAGCTGCTCCCGCAGCCGCTCGTCCCCCGTCGCCTTGTACGACCGCCACAGCTCGTCGAGCGTCGATGGAGCGGGCGGCCGCACGCTGCCACCGTCGCGGGCGGCTGGGGGAGTCGCCGCCCGGTCGGAGCCGGAGGTGTGCTGGGGCATTCGTCGCCTTGTGTCGTTCTGCCGAGAAGTGCCGTGAAGTGCCAAGTGCCGTGAAGTGATGGCGCCTGGGTGAGCTGTCGGTCTGATGTCGAGTTGGTGCGGTCTGCGTCGAGGCCTCCGTGAGCGTAGCGTGACTGAGGAGTCGCGGTGTGCGAACAGTGAGCCTCCACCCCCGCCCGGACACCGTTCGTCCCACTCGCCGCCGGATGGCGCGCGTTGCTCTGCGTAACCGTTCCCGTGCGCCAACTCCATGAATTCCCAAGGGCGTCGGGGTTCCCCCGGACGGCCGAACACACTGGGTCAGCATCAGCTCCGCCCCTCACGGACCGAGATCACTGCCTGGCGTGTCAACTTCCAGCCGTCGTCGTGTCGTTCGACGTATCCGAGTGCTCGTAGTTCGTACAGTCTCGCGATCGCTTCGTCCTCGGTGGTCTGCGCACCCCGGGCGATCTCCGGGGGTGCCGCCGACCGGTGTCCGGGAAGCGCGGCGAGGACGCGCCGGGCGGCCGGTTCCAGCAGGTCACGGGGGAGCACCGGGCCGCTCCGGGCGGGTGCGAGCTCACCGATGCCGCCGACCAGTTCGACGACTTCCGCGGCATCGGTGACCAGCGTCGCCTCGCCGCGCAGCAGCTCATGCACGCCCGCGGACAGGCGGCTGGTTGCGGGCCCGGGCACGCCCATCGTCAGCCGCCCGAGGCGCTGGGCCGCCCGCGCCGTGACCAGCGAGCCGCTGCGGTAGGCGGCCTCCACGACCACGGTGCCCCTGGTCAGCGCGGCGATCACCCGGTTCCGCAGGATGAATCTGCTCGGTGTCGGATGATCGCCGGGCGGCAACTCCCCCACCACCAGGCCCTGTTCCGCGATCCTGCCGATCAGCTGGGCGTGTCCGCGCGGGTAGGGCCGGTCGACCCCGCAGGCCAGCACGGCGACGGTGGCGCCGCCCGCGCCGAGGGCACCCCGGTGCGCGGCGCCGTCCACGCCGTAGGCGCCGCCGGACACCACCACCCATCCGCGCTCGGCGAGCCCGGCGGCCAGGGTGGCCGCCATGTGGGCGCCGTAAGCGGTGCAGGCGCGGGCTCCCACGACGGCGACGGATCGCAGCCCCCACATCCGCAGACTGGGCCGCCCGCGGACCCACAGTCCCGTCGGCCGGGCGTCGCCGAGGTCTTCGAGCTGGGCCGGCCACTCGCCGTCCCCGGGCATGACGAACCGCACGCCCGCGTCCCGCGCGACGGCCAGGTCCCGCTCGGGCTCGGCCCGCGCGGCCCGCGCCCCGAGCCCCTCCCAGCGCGCCGCGCTCACCCCCGGCAGGGGCTCGCCGCCGTCCCGTAACCGCCGGGCCACCTCCCCCGCCCCGTGCTCCCGCAGCCACCGCCCGCCGGCCTCGTCACCGGGTTCGAGGACACGGGTGAGGAAGATCCGGGAAAGCAGCTCGTCGTACGGGGCTTCGCGCGCGCTCATGCCGGCGCCCCGATGGCCATGGGCACGCCGCGCGGGACCCCGGTGCGCAGTTGCAGGGCGAGGGCGACATCGGTGGCGTCGGGCCGGTCGTGACCGGAGAGATCCGCCACCGTCCAGGCGACACGCAGCACACGATCGAGCCCGCGGGCCGTCAGCACGCCCCGTTCGAGGCTGCGCTCGGCCTCGTCCAGCGCGCCGCTCGCGGCGTGCCAGCGCCCGCGCAGCTCTCTCCCGGGCACCTCGCTGTTGGTCCGCCACGGGGTTCCGGCGAGGCGCGCCACGGCGCGTTCCCGCGCCGCCCTGACCCGGTCGGCGACCGTCGCGCTGGACTCGCCCCGGGCGCCGCGCTCGGCGAGCTCGGCGCGGGTGACGGGGTCGACCTCCACCCGGAGGTCGACACGGTCGAGCAGCGGGCCGGACAGCCGCGCCTGATAGCGGCGGATCGCCGAGGGCGGGCACTCGCACAGGGAGTCCCGCTGCGAGAAGCGGCCGCAAGGGCACGGATTTGCCGCGAGCACCATCAGGAACCGTGCCGGGAACCGCACCACACCGGCACTGCGCGCGATCACGACGTGCCCCGCCTCCAGGGGCTGCCGCAGAGCGTCCAGGGTCTGGCCGTGGAACTCCGGCGCCTCGTCGAGGAAGAGCACACCCCGGTGGGCCAGCGAGACCGCGCCGGGACGTGCGATGCCCGGACCGCCGCCGACCAGCGACTGCATCGTGGCCGAGTGGTGCGGGGCGCAGTAGGGCGCGACGTCGATGAGCGGCTTGCCCGCCGGCAGCAGCCCGGCCACCGAGTGCACCGCGGTGACCTCCAGCGACTCCTCACGGCTGAGCCGGGGCAGGACGGCGGGCAGCCGCTCGGCGAGCATGGTCTTGCCCGCACCGGGCGGCCCTTCCAGGAACAGGTGGTGCCCGCCCGCCGCGGCCACCTCCACCGCCGTACGCGCCGAGGTCTGTCCCACGACATCGGCGAGATCGTGTTCCGGGCCGTACGGTGAGGCGCCCATGACGCGCATGCCGGTGGCCGCCCCCGTTCCGGGCACGCGCAGGCCGGACAGGAGCGGATCCGGGCGTCCCTGCTGGTCGGGCTCCTCCTCGGGCACGGGCTCGTCCGTCAGGACGGCGATCAGTTGCCGCAGGCTGCGGATGCCGAGCACCGACACCCCGGGCACCAGCGAGGCCTCGGCCGCGGCGCACTCGGGCACGACCACCTGCTCGTAGCCGGCGTCGGCCGCGGCCAGCACCGCGGGCAGGATGCCCCGGACCGGGCGGACCCGGCCGTCCAGCCCCAGCTCGCCGATCATCACGATGTCCACGAGCACCCGCGGATCGATCCGCTCGGCGGCACCGAGCACCGCGCAGGCGACGGCCAGGTCGTAACCGGAGCCCGCCTTGGGCACCGACGCGGGGCTGAGGCCCACCGTGAGCTTCTTCTGCGGCCACTCGGCCCCCGAGTTCACGACGGCCGCCCTTACCCGGTCCCGGCTCTCCGTCAGGCTCTTGTCGGGCAGCCCCACCAGCGTGAACGCCGCCACCCCCGGTTCCAGATCGGCCTGGACCTCCACGACCACGCCCTCGACGCCCACCAGCGCCACCGAGCACGCACGGGCGAACCCCATCAGGCCACCCCCCGCGCGTGTTCGAGCAGGGGCGCGCCGCGGTCCGGGAGCAGGACCCCGACCAGGTCGATGCGGACGCCGCCGGGCGGGGCGCCTCCGTGCGCCTGGATCCAGCGTTCGGCCAAGTCGCGCAGGCGCGACGCCTTCTCGGATGTCACCGCGGCCATCGGATGCTCGTAACCACTGCCGCGGCGGGTCTTCACCTCGCAGATGACCAGTACGTCGCCGTCCCTGGCCACGATGTCGACCTCACCGGTCCTGCCGCAGCGCCAGTTGCGCTCCAGAACCGTCATCCCGGCCTCGGTCAGCCGCCGCGCGGCCAGGTCCTCGCCGTACTGACCGAGTGCGCCCCGTGCCGTGCGTACCGTGCGTACCGTGCGTTCGTTCATGTCGGCACCACCTCCGGCGCCCACGGTCACGCATCCCGCCGGAGGAAGTGGATCTTGGTGGGCTACTCGGTGATTGTGGACAACTCCGTCACCCACACGTGTCACAGCCCGGTACCCACGTAAGCGTCCCGTCAGCCGCTCGGGAGCTCCAGGTCGCTCTTGTTCAGCTCCTCGATGTTCACGTCCTTGAACGTGAGGACACGGACCTGCTTCACGAAACGGGCCGGCCGGTACATGTCCCAGACCCAGGCGTCCGCCATGGACACCTCGAAGAACACCTCACCCTGGACCGAGTGGACCTGCATCTCGTAGTCGTTGGTCAGGTAGAAGCGCCGCTCGGTCTCGATCACGAATTTGAACAGACCGACGACGTCGCGGTACTCCCGGTAGAGCTTCAGCTCCATCTCGGTCTCGTACTTCTCGAGGTCCTCGGCGCTCATGGCATGTTCCCCTTCAGCCGTGCGATCCCCCCCATTGTGCGCCAGTCCTGCGGGTCGTCAGTCGATTTCCGGGTCGCCAGACGATTTCTGGGTTCCGCTAGGCGATTTCCGGGTCGAGGGTCACGGGACCGGCCGGGGGACCTTCGTCGAGCAGCCTGCTCAGCAGCTCGGCGAGTCTGGTCGGGTACACCGTCTCACGGGTCCGGGTCAGTTCCCCGCACGTCCACCAGCGTGCACCCGCGACGCTGCGCCGCTCCAGTTCGGTCAGGTCCGTCGCCCCGGTCGCCGTCTGTACCGTCCGGGCCAGGTAGTACCACTCGTCCTGGTCCCAGCGGCGGCCGGCGAAGGGGAACGAGCACCGGCGCCGCCACAGCACCGGGCCGAGTTCGACCTCGGTGATGCCGGTCTCCTCGGCGAGCTCCCGCAGCGCGGCCTCCTCGCGCGTCTCGTCGCCCTCCAGGCCGCCGCCCGGGGTGAACCACCAGTCGTCGGCCGGATCGTCCGGCTCGTGGCCGTGCAGCAGGAGGATGCGGTCCTCGGGGTCGAGCAGCACCACCCGGGCGACCTTGCGCAGACCGCCCCGGGGCGCGTCCCCGTGGGCGGTTCCGCCCGCGTCCGTGGCCTCAGCGGGCACCGGCGGACCCGGGCCGGGTACTGGAGCGGCCCCGCCGCCCCGCGATCGGGCCGTACGCCGCACCGCCGAAGATCAGGACGACGCCGGCGACGATCACGGCGGCGATGGTGCGCACCGGGCCCGGCTGGGAGAGGGCGCCGAGGGCCTCGAAGCCGGTGGGGCTCTTCAGCATGCCCTTCATGGGCCAGACGACGGCGTCGACGCGAGCGGTCACCGCGTTCTGCGAGACGGTGCCCTTGGCCGCGTCGGCGAGGTGGGCGCTGGAGTCCAGGGAGCCCTGGCGTTCGTCGCCGAGCAGGAACAGGCGCCCCTGGGGGACCTTGACCGTCGGGATCTTCGAGACCTCGGCCGGGGTGCCCTCGGGGAGGTAGGGCTCCTCGATCTTCTTGCCGTTGACGGTCAGCTTGCCGTCGGTGCAGCAGGCGACGGTGTCGCCGCCGACCGCGACCACACGCTTGACCACGGCCGCGCCCGTGACCCAGCTCTTGTCGTTGAAGACCACGACGTCGCCGCGGCGGACCTCACCGCCGTCGACGCGCTGCGCCAGGACGCGGTTGCCGACGCCGATCGTCGGCGACATCGAACTGGTGGGCACGGTGTACGGCTGGTACACCACCGCTCCCCATGCGAATCCGCCGAGGAACAGCACTGTGCCCAGTGCGACGGCCAGTCCCGACAACCGCTGACCGAGCTTGCCGCCGGCCTGCGCCGTGCCGGTGACCCCCTGATGCGGGGCCGTACGTGTCGTGCTCTCGCCACCCATGGCCCCGCACCCTACCCGGCACTTCCGGTCCGGCGGCAGCCCCTGCCGCCGATCAAGGCGTGCCCCGCGCGGCCCGCACACAACCGACACCAAACCCCCGCCGGACCAGCGAACGAGCACATGTCGTCGCGGTCCGGCGGGGGCCGGGATGCACACGCGGTGCCGGTGTCACCGGCTTCCGGCGGCCACCTTGGCGGTGGACTCGGACTCCGTCTTCATGGCGCTCCTGCGGCGCCACACCGCCACCGGCAGGACGGCCGCGAGGGCGACGCCCTCCGGAGCGACCGACAGGACGGCGGCGGCCGAGGACTGCTGGTCGAGGCCCACCTGGTCGAAGGTGTCCGGGATCGGCAGGGTGCCCCAGCGGTTGATCGGCCAGGCCCGGACGATGGCGCGGCCGACGACCTTGTCGACCGGAACCATGCCGTGGTTCTTGTCGCCCTGGTTGTAGCGCGAGTCGCGGGAGTTCTGGCGGTGGTCGCCCATGACCCAGATGTAGCCCTTGGGGATGTGCACCGTGAACTGGCCGCCCTGCTCGTCGACACTGCACGGCGTGTTGCCGGGGTACACGTACGGCTCGATCAGCGCCTTGCCGTTGACCTTCAGCGGGCCGGTGCCGTTGCACTCGACGGTGTCGCCGCCCACGCCGATGACCCGCTTGATGAGGTCCTTCTCCTCGGCGGACGGCATGAGGCCGATCCAGCTGAGGACCTTCTGCAGCGCGTTCGGGGTGGGGGTCGGCTCCCCCGCCAGCCAGTCGGCCGGGTCGTGGAAGACGACGACCTCGCCGCGCTCGGGCTTGGAGCCGAACCACGGGGTGAGCTTGTCGACCAGCACGCGGTCACCGCGCTGGAGCGTGTTCTGCATCGAGTCGGACGGGATCGAGAACGCCTGCACCAGGAACGTCTTGATCAGCAGCGCCAGCACCAGCGCGATGCCGACCAGGATCGGCAGCTCCTTCCAGAAGGAGCGGTGCTTCGGCCGGGGAGCCGGGTCGCCCGGCCCGTTGCTCCGCGCCCGGGGCGGCCCGCCGGCCGTGGAACCGCCCTCGGGGCCTCCGGAATCACTCCCCGAGGTCACGGCGTCGTCCGCGGCGGGGCCATTCACGCCCGCGGGATGCCCGCGGTGCTCCTCGCCGTCGTGCCCGGATCGCGCGCCAACCGCCACATCCCCCACGCCAACTCCTTACTCCGTGCCGCCGCCTGCCCCAGGTACGACGCAGGCCCACCACTCCCATAACGAGCGGGAGTTCCGCAGGGGTCGGGAGCTGGATCGTTCCGTTCGGATCGTCGGAGGCAACCCTATGCGACACCCGGGGGACCGCAGCCGCCCCCGACACGGGGTTGGACACGCTTGTGAAGGTTTTCGGTTCCCGCAGGGTCGTCCAGTGTCCGATGGGCCAGCCGATGAGCATCGCGCGGCCCACCACCGAGTCCTCGGAGACCGTCCCTCCGTAGGGAGTCTGCTGGTGGTAGCGGGAGTCCGCGGAGTTGCCGCGGTGGTCGCCCATCACCCACAGGCGGCCCTTGGGGACCGTGATGTCGAAGCGGATGGCGGAGGGAGCGTCGCCGGGATACACGTAGTCGGTCTCGGCCAGCGGCACGCCGTTGACGGTCAACCGCCCTTGGGCGTCACAGCACTTGACGTGGTCGCCGCCGACGCCGACGACCCGCTTGATGAGGTCCTTCTCGTTGTCGGAGGGCAGCAGACCGATGAAGGTGAGGCCTTCCTTGAGCTGCTTGACGCCGACGGGGTCGTTCTTCTGGACGGTCTGCTCGCCCGCCAGCCAGCCGCCCGGGTCGTGGAAGACGACGACGTCCCCGCGCGCGGGCTTGGCGCCGAACCACGGGGTGAACTTGTCGACCAGGACGCGGTCGCCGATCTGGATCGTCTGCTCCATGGAGCCCGACGGGATCACGAACGCCTGGACGAGGAAGGTCTTGAGGACCAGCGCTATGAGGACGGCCACGCCGACCAGGAGCGGCACCTCCCGGACGGCGCCGCGCCGGCGCTTGCGCTTGACCTTGCGCTGAAGCTTGCGCCGCTCCGCGCGAGTGCGGCCCCCGGCCGGTCCGGCGGCGGTGCGCCGGGCCCCGGTGGGCAGCAGATTGTCGGCGGCGCTGCCCGGCACACCGCGCGGCTTGCCCCGGTTACCCATGGACACCGTCCGCTGTGCTTGATCGCTTCGCCGCAGAGGCGCTCCGGCCGGGTTCGCCGCCCGGCACGCGCGCGTAGGCGACAGGGCGGCGCAGGTGCGTCCAGTGGGCGGACGGCCAGACGATCCAGTCGGCCCGGCCGATGACGTAACCGACCGGGATCATGCCGCCGCCGGGCGAGCCCAGATGGTCACGGGAGTCGCTGGAGTCCGCGCGGTGGTCGCCGAGGACGAAGAGCCTGCCGTCGGGCACCACGACGTCGAAGCGCACGGTGGACGGGCTGTCCCCGGGATAGAGGAACGCCGTCTCGTCGACCGGCCGGCCGTTCACGTCGATCCTCCCGTCCTTGTCGCAGCAGACCACATGGTCTCCCCCCACACCCACGACGCGCTTGATGTAGTCGCCATCCCCGAAATACCCGGTGCCGTCGAACACGACCACGTCGCCGCGCCGCGGCCCGGCCTCGAAACCGTACGCCAACTTGTTTACGAGAACGCGGTCCCCGATCCTCAATCCCCGCTCCATGGAGCCGCTCGGAATCTGGAACGGCTGCACCACGAACGTGCTGAGGAGCAGCAGGAACAGAAGGCAGGTGAAGAGGGTCAGGGTGATCCAGCCGCCCGGCAGCCGCTCGGTGATCCGCGGCACCAACGCGAAACGCGACCGTTCCTCCACGACCCCGGTGTCGGGGCGGGAGGAGCGGTCGCGTTCCGTCGGCTGTGCTTCGGTGTCCATCGGGGCCAGATGTTATCCGGCCCGACTGTGGACCCCGGGAGGCGCTCAGCTCTCGCGCTTCTCCTTGATCTTCGCGGCCTTGCCGCGCAGGTCGCGCAGGTAGTACAGCTTGGCGCGACGCACGTCACCACGGGTGACGAGCTCGATCTTCTCGACGATCGGGGTGTGCACCGGGAAGGTGCGCTCGACGCCGACGGAGAACGAGACCTTGCGGACCGTGAAGGTCTCGCGGACACCGGCGCCCTGGCGGCGGATCACAACGCCCTTGAACTGCTGCACACGGGAGCGGTTGCCCTCGATGACGCGGACGTGGACGTTGACGGTGTCACCCGGGCGGAAGGCCGGGACGTCGCTGCGCAGCGACGCGGCGTCGACGGAGTCGAGCAGGTGAGACATTTCGTCTGCTTTCTTCGCTGATGCCACAGGTCATCAACGGGAAGTAGGTTTTCAGGAAACCGCCGTGCGAGTCGGGACGGGCGTCGTGTCCCCCCATGGCAGGGGCGCACGCCGGACGGACGCACAGCAGCGGTCTATTCTTCCACGCTCTACGGCCTGCGCCAAAATCGGCCGTACGGCTCCCCGTCCGGGTCCGGCGCCCAGCCCAGGATGGACAGCATCTCGCGGTCCTTCTTGTCGAACGCCTTGGGGTCGCAGCGCTCGATGAGGTCGGGCCGGTTGAGCGTCGTCCGCTTCAGGGCCTCGTCGCGGCGCCAGCGCGCGATCTTGCCGTGGTGGCCGCTGAGCAGGACCTCCGGGATGTCCCGGCCGCGCCACTCGGGCGGCTTGGTGTAGACGGGGCCCTCCAGCAGGCTCGCCATCGCGCCGGGCGCGAAGGAGTCGTCCTGGTGGGAGGCGGCGTTGCCCAGGACGCCGGGCAGCAGCCGGGCCACGGCCTCCGTGATGACGAGGACGGCCGCCTCGCCGCCGGCGAGGACGTAGTCGCCGATGGACACCTCGTACACCGGTATCCGCGTGGCGTACTCGTCCATGACACGGCGGTCGATGCCCTCGTAGCGGGCCGGCGTGAAGATCAGCCAGGGGCGCTCGGAGAGCTCGACGGCCAGCTCCTGGGTGAAGGGGCGGCCGCTGGGGGTGGGGACGATCAGCGCGGGCGTATGGGCGCCTGCCTCGTAGCCGTCGGCGAGGACGGTGTCCAGGGCATCGCCCCAGGGGTCGGTCTTCATGACCATGCCCGGGCCGCCGCCGTACGGCGTGTCGTCGACCGTGTTGTGGCGGTCGTACGTCCACGTCCGCAGGTCGTGCACGCCCACGTTCAGCTGTCCACGCGCGCGTGCCTTGCCGACGAGGGAGACGTTCAGCGGTTCGAGGTACTCCGGGAAGATCGTGACGACGTCGAGGCGCATCAGGACTCTTCCTCCGAGTCCGCCGGCTCCCGGGACGAGGCGATCTCCGCGCGGTCGTCGATCAGGCCCGGCGGCGGCGCGATGACCGCCCTCTGCTCCTCCAGGTCGATCTCGGTGACGATCTCCTCGACGAAGGGAATGAGGACCTCGGTGCCGTCGGCGCGCTCGACGATGAACAGGTCCTGCGAGGGCAGGTGCGAGATCTCGGTGATCCGGCCGACCTCGGTGCCGTCCTCGGTGACCACGTCGAGATCGATGAGCTGGTGGTCGTAGTACTCGTCCTCGCCCTCGGGGAGTTCCTCGGGGTCGATGTCGGCGATCAGCAGGGTGTTGCGCAGGGCTTCCGCGGCGTTGCGGTCGCCCACGCCCTCGAAACGCAGGAGGAGACGGCCGCTGTGGACGCGGCCCGCCTCGATGGTGAGCGGTCCCGCGGAGGCGGGGTCGGTGGCGAGCACGGCGCCGGGCGCGAGCCGGAGCTCCGGCTCGTCGGTCCGTACCTCGACGGTGACGTCGCCCTTGATGCCATGAGCACGGCCGATCCGTGCGACTACCAGCTGCACGAGTACAGATCTCCTGTCATACGACTGCGGGCCGGGGACGGCCCAGTGGCCCTCCCCGGCCCGAGCCGGTTGCATTGAAGCGTCAGCGGACGTGGTCCACGTCGACGAGGTCGACGCGGACACCGCGACCGCCGATGGCGCCCACGACGGTGCGCAGGGCGCGCGCGGTGCGGCCGTTGCGGCCGATCACCTTGCCGAGGTCGTCGGGGTGGACCCTGACCTCCAGCACGCGTCCGCGGCGCAGGTCGCGCGAGGCGACCTGCACATCGTCAGGGTGATCGACGATGCCCTTCACGAGGTGCTCAAGCGCCTCTTCGAGCATGCTGCTCAGGCCTCGGAGGACTCGGCGGCCGCCTCGTCCTTCTTCTCGGCCTTCTTCTTCTGGGTGATGGCCTCACCCTTGCCCTCGTCGTCACCGCCGAGAGCCTCGAACGACGGACGCGTGGACTTCGGCTCGGCGACGAGCAGCGGCGCCGGAGCGGGCTCGCCCTTGAACTTCTGCCAGTCGCCGGTCTTCTTGAGGATGGCGAGCACGGGCTCGGTCGGCTGGGCGCCGACGCCGAGCCAGTACGCCACGCGCTCGGCGTCCACCTCCATGACCGACGGGTTGTAGGTCGGGTGGTACTTGCCGATCTCCTCGATGGCCCGGCCGTCACGGCGGGTACGGGAGTCGGCGACGACGATGCGGTAGTGAGGCGAACGGATCTTGCCCAGACGCTTCAGCTTGATCTTGACTGCCACGGGAGTGGATTCTCCTGGATTGGACGTGGTTGGGCACAACGAGATGCCGCGTGGGGTTGCGGTACCCGAGTGGCCCGATGGACGCGTCAGCCGGAGGAGAGAGGGGTCCTGTGCGGCTGTCGAGTACAGCTAGCCATTGTGCCACACCCCACGGGGCGCTTCAGGCCACGGGTGCGGGCGGGCACACCGCAGGCGCACCCGGCGCCCTGTGACGCACGTCGGGTGCGCGACCCGGCGGATCCGGCCGGGGTACGGCTGCCACGAGCAGCCGTACCCCCTAGCCCGCCGCCGCCCCCACTGCCTCCGGGATGCGGAACGGCTTGCCGCAGCCCCCGCACATGATCGGCGCCTGGGCCAGGACCGACGGGACGACCCGGACGTTGCGGCCGCAGTCGCAGACCGCCTTGACGCGGACGCCGCCGCCCGAGGAGCCGTGACGGGCGGCCGGGCCGCGGAAGGTGCGGGAGGTGTCGGCGGCCGTGGCCGCGGTGTGGGCCTTCAGGGCGCGCTGGAGCCGCTCGATGGTCGGGCGGTAGCGCCGCTTCGCCTCGGGGTCGAGCGTGACCAGCGAGAAACCGCTGCTGGGGTGCGGTTCGTCGGGGTGGTCGAGGCCCAGCTCCTCGGCGATGGCGAGAAATCTGCGGTTGTGGTAGCGGCCTGCCCGGGAGGTGTCGCGGATCCCGCGGGAGGCTGCGATGCCGTGGACTGCCTCATGGAGCAGTCGCTCGAAGGAGAGCTCGTGCCCGCATGCGGACGACGACTCTCCGATCAGGGATTCTGGCGCGGCAAGGTCCGGCAGCTCGGGGTGGTACCGCTGAATGTCGGCCCACGCCTGCGCCAGCTCTGCGGCGAGAACAGGTGGTGTCTGTGTCGTGCTCACGTAATGACAACGAGCCGGGGTGCTTCAGTGTTCCGATTCCGGGGCATCCCAAATAATTTGCACGTACCCGTCAGTTGCGGCTGATGCGTCCGGACGAGGGCGGGTGCGCTGATCTGCGGAGAAGCCTCACAGCTCGTACCAAGCCGGTGCGTAGCCTGACGTACGCCCATCCGTCTGCCGGCGCCAGGCGCGCCGAGGCGGCTGTCGCCGCCGGTTGCGCAAGAGGCGTTTCGGCCGCTCTCGTACCGGAGGGCCTCACCTCAATAAGCGCGCGCGACGACCGCGACGTTACCGGGTGCGTCATCGGCGCCCGGCACCGCCCCGTCCTCGGCGACCAGACACCGTACGGTGATCCCGTGGTCGGCCAGCCTGGCCTCGCCTTCTTCGCCGAGCACGGCCCACGGGAGGCGCGCCCAGCCGCCGGCGGTGACGGCCTCGACGGCCTCCTCGACCGTAGCCACCTCCGCCGTACGGGACACGCGGCGCTCCCGGGACTGGCGCAGCAGCAGCGCCTGGTCCTCCTCCAGGACGGCCGGGAGCAGTCCCGCGAGGGCGTCCAGGGACACCGGCGTCTTCCCTCCCGGGATACGACGGACCAGCATCGCGGTGCCGTGCTCCAGGTCACGGGGGCCGATCTCGATGCGCACCGGGACGCCCTTGAGCTCCCAGTCCACCGCACGGCGGCCGAACGGGATGTCCGTACGATCGTCCACCTCGACGCGGACACCGGCCGCCCCGAGCCGGTCGCCGACCTCGCGGACCTTGGCCAGAACCGCCTCGTCCCCCTTCACGGCGAGCACGACGGCCTGGATCTGCGCGAGGCGGGGCGGCACGCGCAGCCCGTCGTCGTCGCCGTGCATCATCACCAGGGCGCCGATCATGCGCGTGGTGGCACCCCAGGAGGTCTGCCAGACCAGTTCCTCGCGGCCGTCCTTCGACAGGTAACGGGTGTCGAAGGCCTTGGCGAAGTTCTGGCCCAGTTCGTGACTGGTGGCCATCTGCAGGGCCTTGCCGTCGCCCATCATGCCTTCGAGGGTGAGCGTGTTGACGGCGCCCGCGAACCGCTCCCTGCCCGTCTTGCGCCCGGCTACGACATCCATCGCGAGGACGTTCACCATGAAGTCCTCGTACACCTGGCGGTGGATGTGCGCGGCGAAGTCGCGCGCCTCCTCGTACGTGGCGTGCGCCGTGTGGCCCTCCTGCCACAGGAACTCGGTCGTGCGCAGGAACAGCCGCGGACGCAGCTCCCAACGCACCACGTTCGCCCACTGGTTGATGAGCAGCGGGAGGTCGCGGTAGCTCTGCACCCACTTCGAGAAGGAGGCGTTGACGATCATCTCGGAGGTGGGGCGGACGACCGCGGGCTCCTCGAGCTCCTTGCCGCCGCCGTGCGTGACGACCGCGAGCTCGGGAGCGAAACCCTCGACGTGATCGGCCTCCCTGGTGAGGTACGACTCCGGGATCAGCAGCGGGAAGTACGCGTTCTGCGTGCCCGTCCGCTTGATCCGGGCGTCCAACTCCGCCTGCATCCGCTCCCACAGGCCGTACCCGTACGGCCGGATCACCATGGTGCCGCGCACCGGCCCGTTGTCGGCCAGTTCGGCCTTGCCGATCAGCTCCTGGTACCAGCGCGGGAAATCGGCCGCCCTGGGCGTGAGAACGGGTGCCTTCGCCATGACGTGATCGTAGGGGCCCGTATTGCCGCGACGTGAATTATTTTCCGCTGGCACATGCAACCCACAAGCCGGCCTTCACGCCCCCTGGACGCCGCCGCGAGCCGGGAGTTACCTGACATACGTGGGGAGTGCCCGCGCACGGAACGGGGGCCATGGAATCGGGCACAGCGGCAACTCTCGGCTGATTGGGGCGCTTACCTATGACACCTACGCTCGTGCGGCACCAGCCGTCTCACGCGGGACCCACGCCCCGCGTGAACCCGTGTGCACGCGCGCGTGACTGGTCCGAGATCCAGGAGCGGATGCTGGTCCCGCTCCACGAAGCCGTCTACGAACGACTCGACGTGGGCCCGGCCACCCGGCTGCTGGGCCTCGGTTGCGGCAGCGGGCTCGCCCTGCTGAGGGCGGCCTCACGAGGCGCCACGGTCACCGGCGTCGACGCGGGCTGCCCCGAACGGCTCGCCCTCGCGCGGCAGCGACTGCTGCCGGACGAGCCGGGCACGCGCGCGAGGGCGACGATCCGGATCGTCGAGGGCGCGCCTCGGGACACCGCCGGCGCGGCCTCACCCGCGTACACCGTGGTGACCGCCTTCGAGCCCATCGGGTGCCGCCCGGGCGACGCGGACGTGCTCGGCGAACTGCTCGCCGCCGCGACACCGCTCGCCGCGCGCGGGGCGCCGGTGGTGCTGACCGGCTGGGGTCCGCCGGAGCGCTGCGCCACGTCGGCCGTGCTGCGGGTGGCCACGAAGCTGGCCGATCCCCTGCGCGGGACGGGCAGTTGGCGCCCGGCCCTGCGCGACGACCTGGAGGAGGTCGCCCAGCGGGCCGGGCTGAAGCCGGACGGCTCCGGGCGGGTGGCCTGCCCGTTCGGGTACGCCGACGTCGCCAGCGCCGTACGAGGCCTGCTGTCGACGGGCCTGTTCGACGCGGCCGTCACGGCGACGGACCAGGCGCAGGTGGACAAGGAGATCAGGGAGGCGCTGCACCCGTACCGGTGGCAGGACGGGACGGTGTGGATGCCGAACGTCTTCCGCTACCTGATCGCCCGCGTCCCCTAGGAAACGCCGAGGGCGCCCCCTTTGCAGAAGGGGGCGCCCCACAGACGTACGTACGGCGGCGCACTACGCGACCATGCGCCGTACGCGAACGCGCGTCAGCCCATGAACTTCTTGAACTCGTCGGGCAGTTCGAAGTCCTGACCGCCCTGCTGCGGCAGCCCGAGAGCGCCGCCCTGGGCCGCGGCCTCGCGGCGCTGCGCCTCCTCCAGCTCCTGCTGCTTGCGCTTCATCGGGTTGCCGGAGCGCTGCTTGCCCTTGGCCTTCTTCGGCTGCTTCTTGGCCCGGCCGGGGCCGCCGCCCATGCCCGGGATCCCCGGCATGCCGGGCATGCCGCCGCCCTGGGCCATGCGGGACATCATCTTGCGGGCCTCGAAGAACCGCTCGACCAGGTTCTTGACCGCGCTGACCTCGACACCGGAGCCCTTGGCGATACGGGCGCGGCGCGAGCCGTTGATGATCGTCGGCTCCTGGCGCTCGCCCGGGGTCATCGACTTGATGATCGCGGCCGTGCGGTCCACGTCCCGCTCGTCGATGTTGTTGATCTGCTCCTTGATCTGGCCCATGCCCGGCATCATGCCGAGCAGCTTGGAGATGGAGCCCATCTTCCGGACCTGCTCCATCTGGGCCAGGAAGTCGTCCAGGGTGAAGTCCTGGCCCTTCTTGGACGCCAGCTTGGAGGCCATCTTGGCGGCCTCTTCCTGGCTGAACGTCTTCTCCGCCTGCTCGATCAGGGTGAGCAGGTCACCCATGTCGAGGATGCGGGAGGCCATCCGGTCCGGGTGGAAGGGGGCGAAGTCGTCGAGCTTCTCACCGTTGGACGCGAACATGATCGGCTTGCCGGTCATGTGGCGGATGGACAGGGCCGCACCACCGCGGGCGTCACCGTCGAGCTTGGAGAGCACCACGCCGTCGAAGCCGACGCCGTCGCGGAAGGCCTCGGCGGTGTTGACCGCGTCCTGACCGATCATCGCGTCAACGACGAAGAGGACCTCGTCGGGGCTGATCGCGTCGCGGATGTCCACGGCCTGCTGCATCATCTCGGCGTCGATGCCGAGGCGGCCGGCGGTGTCCACGACCACGATGTCGTGGACCTTGGTCCTCGCGTGGTCGAGGGAGTCCTTGGCGACCTTGACCGGGTCGCCGACGCCGTTGCCCGGCTCGGGCGCGTAGACCGCGACGCCGGCGCGCTCGGCGACGACGCTCAGCTGGTTGACGGCGTTCGGGCGCTGGAGGTCGGCGGCGACCAGCAGCGGGGAGTGGCCCTGGTCCTTGAGCCACTTGGCGAGCTTGCCAGCGAGGGTGGTCTTACCGGCGCCCTGGAGACCCGCCAGCATGATCACGGTGGGGGGCTGCTTGGCGAAGCGCAGACGCCGGGTCTCGCCGCCCAGGATCGTGACCAGCTCGTCGTTGACGATCTTGAGGACCTGCTGGGCCGGGTTCAGCGCCTTGGAGACCTCGGCGCCGAGGGCGCGCTCCTTGACGTTCTTGACGAACGCGCGGACGACCGGCAGGGCCACGTCCGCCTCAAGGAGGGCGATGCGGATCTCGCGTGCCGTGGCGTCGATGTCCGCCTCGGAGAGCCTGCCCTTGCCCCGGAGGGACTTGAACGTGGCGGAGAGGCGGTCGGAGAGAGTATCGAACACGGCGACGTCGGTCCTCGCATCGGCAGTGGCTTGGGTCGTCCTCCAGAGTATCTGGCTCGGCAAGCAAGTCGCCCCTCCCCGGTGTGATCAGCTGGGAGAGACGACACCCCCGCGGCTGCGGGGAGCATGTGCGACAGCCTCTCCGACGACTCAGCGCGACCGGATCACCCCCGCGACAGCGGGGAGCACGCCGAGGAAACGCGCGAGGCGACCTCCAGGTCACGCCCGCAGCGTCTCCTCCAGCTTCTGCGCCACCGCGGACGCCTCCCCACTCGGCAGCGGCGAGCCCGCCGGACCGGTCACGTAGAAGGCGTCGACGGCGTTGGAGCCGAGCGTCGACACGTGCGCGCTGCGCACGCGTACCCCCGCGTCCTCCAGTGCCCGCCCGATCCGGAACAGCAGGCCCGGCGCGTCCTGGGCGCGCACCTCGATCACCGTGGCGTGCCGGGACGCGGCCGGGGCGACCGTCACCCGGGGTGGCGGCGCGACCACGGTCCGGCGGCGCGGGTAGGCCGCGTCCCGCTCCGCGAGGCGGCCCGCGATGTCGAGGGTGCCGTCCAGTGCCCGTACGAGGTCGGCGCGCAGACGGGCGGCCTGGGGCAGGGAGCCGTACTCCGCCGCGACGCGCCAGTTCAGCAGCAGGACCGAGCCGTCGTCGACGTCCTCGGGGAGATTCAGGGCGCCCAGTTCCGCCGTGCGGACCGTCAGCCGGTGCATGGCGAGCACACCGGCCATCGCGGGCAGCACGCCCGGCTGGTCGGGTACGGCGATGACCAGCTCCACGCCGAGGGGCTCGGGCTCCCCGGAGGGCTCCCCGCCGGACGGGGCTTCCGTCTGGGCGCGCAGCGCCAGCACCGGTCCGCCCGTGCGGAACGCCTCGAGGGCCAGCCGCTCCTGCTCGGCCGTGGGCGCGCCGGGCTCGGGTTCCTCGGGGGCGTCGCCCGCGAGCACCGCCGAGACCCGTTTCACCAGGTCGGCGACCAGGGAACCGCGCCACGTGGACCATGCGGCCGGGCCGGTCGCCAGCGCGTCCGCCTCGGTCAGCGCGTGCAGCAGCTCCAGCGTGCCCTGCGTGCCGACCGCGTCGGCGACCGAGCGGACGGTGGCCGGGTCGTCCAGGTCGCGCCGGGTGGCCGTCTGGATCAACAGCAGGTGGTGGCGTACGAGGGTGGCAAGCACGCCCGCGTCCGTGCGGTCGAAGCCGATCCTCGCGGCCACGTCGCGGGCGATGATCTCGCCGGCCACGGAGTGGTCACCCGGCCAGCCCTTGCCGATGTCGTGCAGAAGGGCGGCGACGAGGAGCAGGTCGGGGCGGCCGACGCGGCGGGTCAGGTCGGAGGCGCGGACCGCCGTCTCGATCAGGTGGCGGTCCACCGTCCAGACGTGGACGGCGTTGCGCTGGGGGCGGCAGCGGACCCGGTCCCAGTCGGGCAGCACCCGGCTGATGAGGCCCTCCGCCTCCAGTGCCTCCCAGACCTCGACCGTCGGGCGGCCCGAGCCGAGCAGGGTCACGAGCTGTTCGCGCGCCTCCGCGGGCCAGGGCGTGGGCAGGGGGCGTACGGCGGCGGCCATGCGCCGTACGGCGTGCAGGGAGAGCGGCAGTCCGGCCTGCGCGGCGGCAGCCGCGGCGCGCAACGGGAGCACGGGGTCGCGTTCGGGGCGGGTGGAGCGGGCGAGCACCACCTCGCCGTCCTGTTCCACCACGCCCTCGGCCAGCGGAGACCGCTCGGCGACCGGCTTGCCGCCGCCCAGCATGGCGCGCAGGCGCGGCCGCACGGAGCGTGAGCGCAGCACGCGCCCCACCTCACGCCAGGTGACGTCACTGGCGTACGAGATCACGCGCGCCGCCTCGTACACCTGCCGCAGGAGGGTGTCGGCGTCCAGGAGACCCAGCTCGGCCGCGACCTGGTCCTGTTCCTGGAGGGCCAGGCGGTCGGTGGCCCGGCCGGTCGTCAGGTGCAGGGCGTCGCGTACGTCGAGCAGGCGCCGGCGGGCGTCGGCGAGGCCCTCGCGCGGGGCGTCGGCGAGCCAGGAGGCGGCGACCGCGCGCAGAGCGGTGGCGTCCCTGAGGCCGCCGCGGGCCTCCTTGAGGTCGGGTTCCAGGAGGTACTGCAACTCGCCCTGCCGCTCGGCGCGTTCCGCGCACAGCTCCTTCAGTTCGGGGAGGCGTCTCGGCGCCTGGTTGCGCCAGTCGGCGAGGACGGCGGTGCGCAGTCCGGCGGTGAGGCCGGGGTCGCCGGCGATGTGCCGGGCGTCGAGGAGGCCGAGCTGGACCTTGAGGTCGTCGGCGGCGGTCTTGCGGGCCTCGGCCGGTGTGCGCACGGAGTGGTCCAGGGCGAGGCCGAGGTCCCACACGGGGTACCAGATGCGGTCGGCCAGGGTGGCGATCCTGGCGCCGTCACCGCCGTCGTGCAGCAGGAGGAGGTCGAGGTCGCTGCGCGGGGACAGCTCGCCGCGCCCGTAGCCGCCGACGGCGACCAGGGACACGCCCTTCAGGTCCTCGGTGGCCGCGTGCAGCAGCCCCGCCAGCCAGTCGTCCGTCAGCTCGGCGAGGGCAACGCGGCGCGGCGGACCGGACCGCGCCCCCTCGGTGAGCAGGCGCAGCCGGGCCGCCGCGTAGCCGCTGGGTCCCGAGTCCTCCGCGTCGTTCCGGACATGCGTACTCGTCACCCGGAGACTCCCGTCCTCGTCCTCGTGGTCCTCTTGGCCCTCGTGATGGCGCGGTCGCTCAGAGCGCGTCCGGGCCGCGCTCGCCGGTGCGGACGCGTACGGCCGTCTCGACCGGCAGGGACCAGACCTTGCCGTCGCCGATCTTGCCGGTGCGGGCCGCCTTCACAAGGACGTCGATCAACTGCTCGGCGTCGTCGTCCTCGGCGAGTACCTCGATGCGGACCTTGGGAACCAGGTCGACCGTGTACTCGGCACCGCGGTAGACCTCGGTGTGGCCCCTCTGACGACCGTAACCGCTTGCCTCGGTGACCGTCAGTCCGTGGACGCCGAAGGCCTGGAGGGCCTCCTTGATCTCGTCGAGCCGGTGCGGCTTGACGACGGCGGTGATGAGCTTCATGCGTCGACCTTCCTGGTCTGCGGGGCGGCCGGGGCCGGGGCGGGAGCGGCGGACGCGACGACTCCGCCGCCGGCGCCGCTGAAGTCGTAGGCGGTCTCGGCGTGCTGGGCCTGGTCGATGCCGGAGACCTCCTCGTCCTCGGTGACGCGCATGCCCAGGGTCTTGTCGAGGAGGAAGGCGAGGATCGCGGAGACGATCAGGGAGTAGGCCAGGACCGCGAAGACGCCGGCGCACTGCTTCCAGAGCTGGGCCGGGCCGCCGCCGTAGAAGAGACCCTTGGCCGCGGACTGGCCCTGGCCGCTGGCGAAGAAGCCGATCAGCAGGGAGCCGACGATGCCGCCGACCAGGTGAACGCCGATGACGTCGAGGGAGTCGTCGTAGCCGAACCTGTACTTCAGGCCGACGGCCATGGCGCACAGGACACCGGCGATGGCGCCGACGGCGATCGCGCCGAGCGGGGTGACCGCGCCGCCGGAGGGGGTGATGGCGACCAGGCCGGCGACGGCGCCGGAGGCGGCGCCCAGCGTGGTGAAGGCGCCGTGGCGGATCTTCTCGTAGGCGAGCCAGGCGAGCATGGCGGCGGCGGTGGCGACCTGGGTGTTGACGAACATCAGCGCGCCGACGCCGTCGTCATTGCCGAGCCAAGATCCGGCGTTGAAGCCGAACCAGCCGAACCACAGGAGCCCGGCGCCGAGCATGACCAGCGGGAGGTTGTGCGGGCGCATCGGATCCTTCTTGAAGCCGATGCGCTTGCCGATGACGAGGATCACTCCGAGCGCGGCGGCGCCCGCGTTGATGTGGACCGCCGTACCGCCCGCGAAGTCGATCACGCCCAGTTCGTAGGCCCAGCCGCCGGTGCCCCAGACCCAGTGCGCGACCGGGAAGTAGACGACGGTGGCCCACAGGGCGATGAAGAGCGCCCAGGCCGAGAACTTGACGCGGTCCGCGAGGGCGCCGCTGATCAGGGCGGGCGTGATGATCGCGAACATCAGCTGGAAGACGGCGAAGACGAAGACGGGGATGGTGTAGCCGGGCCAGAGCTCCGTCTTGCCGATCCCGCCGAAGCCGACGAAGTCGGACGTCCAGCCGATGAACGAGCCCCGGTCGGTGCCGAAGGCCAGGGAGAAGCCGTAGAGCACCCACAGGATCGTGACGATGCCGAGGCTGATGAAGCTCATCATCAGCATGTTCAGGGTGCTCTTGACGCGGACCATGCCTCCGTAGAAGAAGGCCAGGCCCGGCGTCATGAGCATCACCAGAGCGGAACAGATGAGCATGAAGCCTGTGTTCGCGGATGACAGTTTGGGTGCCTCCGCGGCAAGCGTGACGGCTGGGGCCATCGGCGTCTCCTCGTCGCGTGCGGGTCCGGTAGGTGAGGGGTGGGCCGTGGTGCGCCATGAGCGTGGCGCAGCACGGTTTCAGTAGAAGCCCCTCGTTGTTTCACCGGGGTGACGAAGGTGCCGTGCGTGTTACGCGTCCATGAACTGCGAGATGTCCTGGCACCGAAAAAACCGGCCGCGGGCGGCCTCTCCGATGACCTGGCATGGGGGAGCCGAGTCGGACAGTTCGGGAGGGCCGGCCGCGGCCGGGGTTCTGCGGGGTCAGACCGCCTGCGCGGTCTCCGGGAGGTCGTGGGCGAGCTGGTCGGAGAGATCGATGATCTCGGCGAGGTCGCCGAAGTCGCGGACGGCGGCGTCGACGGTCTTTCGGATACGAGTGTTCACCCGCTCGGAGCGGACCTTCTTGGCGACGCCCATGGCCCGTGAGGCGTACGCGGTGCTCTGCTCCGGTTCGCGGCGCAGCAGATGCACCGTGGCCATGCCGATGAGGTTGAGCGCGTACGACCGCTGATGTTCGAGGTCCTTGGCGAAGAGCTCCACGGCCCGGTCCATCAGGGGCTCGGCCAGGGAGGCGTAGGCGGGGCTGCGTCCGGCCACGTAGGCGAGGTCGCGGAAGGAGTGGGAGTTCTCGCCATGCAGCTCGGCCTCGGAGAAGAAGCGGATCCAGTCGGGGTCCGGCTCGTCCCACTCGTCGGCCTCGGAGAAGGTCTCCTCGGCCATCCGCACCGCCCGCTTGCACTTGCCGGGCAGGCCCATGTTGGCGTAGGCGCGGGCCTCCATCGCATACAGCATGGACTGGGTACGGGGGCTCGCGCAGTCCCGGCTGCCGTACTGCGCGAGGTGGATGAGCTCCAGGGCGTCGTCGGGCCGGCCGAGATGGATCATCTGGCGGCTCATGCTGGAGAGGATGTACGAGCCGAGCGGCTTGTCACCCGCTTCCTTGGCGGCGTGCAGGGCGAGGACGAAGTACTTCTGGGCGGTGGGCTGGAGCCCGATGTCGTAGCTCATCCAGCCCGCCAGCTCGGCGAGTTCGGCGGCGACCTTGAAGAGGATGCGGGTGGTGTGCTCGGACTGGGGTTCCTGGAGGAGGTCGGTGACCTCGTGCAGCTGGCCGACGACCGCCTTGCGGCGCAGGCCGCCGCCGCACTGGGCGTCCCACCGACGGAACATCACCGCGGTGGTCTCCAGCAACTCCAGCTCCGGCTTGGACAGCCGCCCGGGGCGCCGTGACTCGGACGGCTCGGGCTCCTGCCGGGCGATCGGGCTCAACTGTGCGGGGACGAGCCAGCGTTGCATCGGCTCGATGAGCGTCGGCCCGGCAGACAGGGCCAGCGAGGTCCCCAGGAAGCCGCGCCGTGCCAGCATCAGGTCGCTGCGCGAGAACTCGCTGAGCAGCGCCACGGTCTGCGGGGCGGTCCAGGGCAGGTCGACGCCGGACGCGGAGGGTGACGGGCGGGCGGAGCGCAGGCCGAGGTCCTCGACGGAGACCACGCAGCCGAACCGCTCGGAGAACAGCTCGGAGAGGATCCTGGGGATCGGCTCGCGCGGGTTCTCGCCGTCCAGCCAGCGGCGCACCCGCGAGGTGTCAGTGGAGATGTGGTTGGCCCCCAACTGGCGGGCCCGGCGGTTCACTTGACGGGCGAGCTCGCCCTTGGACCAGCCGCTGCGCACGAACCACGAGCCGAGCAGCTCATTGGGGCGCTTGTCAGCGTTCGCCGTGCTTCCGCCGTTGCCGCCCACTGGAACGCCCCCATCCCTGAGACCACTTGTCGCCGTGTGCGCCAAGCCTTATCAGAATGCCGGTAAACCCGGCCGCCCGTCCGCTGGTTGTCACCCGTCGAACGCGATGCCGGATTGCCTCCGGCATACCCGCGAGGGCATGTGCCCTCAGGTCTCATGCACTCAAAGTAATCCTACGATCACGGACTCAGCCATGGCGATCCCCGAAACGCCACCATTCGCCACCCCTTCGATTGAACTCACCATCGCCCTGGCGCGATTCACTTGACATAGGACGAACGGAAGTGGGCGGAGCGGTGCACCCGGGGGCGCACGCAGTCCGGCGCACCACCCAGGACGCCTCAGGGCGCCGCTCACCCCTGTGAGCACGGGAGGCATGCCACAGTGAGGCATCACGCTCCGCTTCCATCCCGCTCCGTGTCGTAACCACCGGTGCGCTGGACCCGTTGGAGGGGGCATGGACTTCACGATCGGCGGCCTTCGCGAGATCCGCTCCGGTGCGCGGCGGCGCGGCCGTTCGTCAGAGTGCACGGCCGTCGCCGAGTTCACCGGGCTCTGGGGCTGGGACGTGGTGCCGGGCGCGCGGGCCGCGCAGGGCGCCTGCTCGTGCGGTCGGGCCGACTGCCGCGCGCCGGGCGCACACCCGCTGGAATTCGCGCCGCAGGTTTCGGGCGGCGCGACGCTCGACGAGGTGACCAAGGCGTGGGGCGAGTTCCCGGGGGCCGCGGTCATGCTGCCGGTCGGCCGCGCCTTCGACGTGATCGAGGTGGCCGAGCCCGCCGGGCGCCGGGCCCTGGTCCGCCTGGAGCGCATGGGGCTGCCCCTAGGCCCGGTCACCGCGACTCCGGACGGCCGCGCCCAGTTCCTCGTCGCCCCGGGCGCGGCCGCCGATCTCCCCGCGTCGCTCTACCGCCTGGGCTGGGACGACCCGTCCGCCCTCGACCTGCGCGGCCTCGGCCCCGGTACGCACATCACGGCCCCGCCCTCCGACCGGGGCGGCCTGGGCCCGGTGCGCTGGCTCCGCCCGCCGGCCCTGGACGCGGCGACCAGGCCTCCGGCGGCCCGGCTGCTGCTGGGCACGCTCGCCTATGTGGCGCACCGCTCGCGGGCTTAGACGTACGTATCCATCACAGGACGCTGTAGCCGCAGCCATGCCGTACACGGCGAAGCGCCCGTCCCTGTCGCTTGTCAGGGGCGGGCGCTTCTCGAAGGGTGGGGAGAATTACCGCCCTTGTCAGTCACCGATAAGGGCGTCAATGAACGCCTCCGGATCGAACGGCGCCAGGTCGTCGGCGCCCTCGCCGAGGCCGACCAGCTTCACCGGCACGCCCAGCTCGTTCTGGACCGCGATCACGATGCCGCCCTTGGCGGTGCCGTCCAGCTTGGTGAGCACGATGCCGGTGATGTCGACGACCTCACCGAAGACCCGGGCCTGAACCAGGCCGTTCTGGCCGGTGGTGGCGTCGAGGACGAGCAGCACCTCGTCGATCGGCGCCTGCTTCTCCACCACCCGCTTGACCTTGCCGAGCTCGTCCATGAGGCCGGTCTTGGTGTGCAGGCGGCCGGCGGTGTCGATGAGGACGACGTCGGCGCCGAGCTCCTTGCCCTCCTTGACCGCGTCGAAGGCGACGGAGGCGGGGTCGCCGGCCTCCGGGCCGCGCACGGTGTGGGCCCCGACCCGCTCGCCCCAGGTCTGGAGCTGGTCGGCGGCGGCGGCACGGAAGGTGTCGGCGGCGCCCAGGACCACGCTGTTGCCGTCGGCCACGAGGACGCGGGCGAGCTTGCCGGTGGTGGTGGTCTTGCCGGTGCCGTTGACGCCGACGATCATCACGACGCCCGGCTTGCTGGACTCGGGCTCGGTCTTCACGGTGCGATCGACGTCGGTGCCGATCACCTTGAGCAGCTCCTCGCGCAGCAGCGTGCGCAGTTGCTCGGGGGTGCGGGTGCCGAGCACCTTCACCCGTTCCTTCAGCCGCTCGACCAGCTCCTGGGTGGGCTGCACGCCGACGTCGGCGGCGAGCAGGGTGTCCTCGACCTCCTCCCACGTCTCCTCGTCGAGGTGCTCGCGCGACAGCAGCGCGAGCAGGCCCTTGCCGAGGGCGTTCTGCGAGCGGGAGAGGCGGGAGCGGAGGCGGACCAGGCGGCCGGCCGTGGGTGCGGGGATCTCGAGCTCGGGGACGGGGAGCTCTTCGACGACGGGAGGTTCCTCGACGGCGGTCGGGGCCGAGCCGCCGGGGAGATCCACCTCCTCTATCGTGCGGCGCGGTTCTTCGCGTGGGGTCTCGGCCTCGTCGCCGACGTGCGGCTCGGCCGGAGGTGCGGTGAGGTCGGGCGCGGACGGGGGCGGCGGCGGCAGCGACTTCTTTCTGCGCATGCTGCCGACGACGAGCCCACCGAGCGCGGCGACCACGACCACGGCGATGACTACAGCAAGGATGACGGTTTCCATAACCCGTCCAGTATCCATCGCTCCCCCGGGAAGACCCGTGCTCTCCGGGAAGGGAGTTTCCGTATGTTCCTCCAACGCCCTCGCGCGATTTTCGGAGGATTAGTCGGACTAACGTACGATGGCTCACCATGAGCACCACCGCCCCACACGATGGCGCCCTCGACCACCTCGAAGAATCCCTGGAACACCACGGCCTGGAAACACGCGGCCTGGAACCAGTCCCCCACACCGAGCGCACCGCGAAGACCCGCGGACTGCTCCCCACCTGGATCGCCGCCAACATCAGCGTGCTGCTGCTGGGCATGGGCGCGAGCCTGGCCGTGTCGTACGGCCTGAACTTCTGGCAGTCCCTGGCGGTCGGCGTCGCGGCGCCGGTCGTCTCCTACGGACTCGTCGGTCTGATCGGCATCGCCGGCAAGCGCGGCGGCGCCCCCGGCATGGCCCTGTCCCGCGCGGTGTTCGGCCAGCGCGGCAATCTGCTCCCCGGCTCGCTGATCTGGATCGCGCGCTGGGGCTGGGAGACGATCAACGCGGTGACCGGCGCCTATGCGCTGCTGACCGTGCTGGACATCGTCCTCGGCGTCAGGAGCAACACCGTCCTGGTCATCGTCACGCTGCTGGCCTTCGTGATCGCGACGTTCGTGATCTCGGGTCTGGGCATCGGTGCGCTGCAACGCTGCAACCGGTGGGCGACCTGGCTGTTCGGCGGCTTCTCGGTCCTGGTCCTCGGCTATCTCGCCGTGCACACGGACTGGGGCAAGGTCTTCGGGCAGGGCGCGGGCTCCACGGCGTCCATGATCGCCGGCGTCGGCCTGATCGCCGCGGGCGGCATCAGCTGGGTGCCGGCGGCGCCGGACTTCACGCGCTATCTGCCGCGTACGGCCTCGTCGGTGGCGATCGTGCGCAACACCGTCGGCGGCGCCGGGATCGTCGTCCTGCCGATGGTCCTGATGGGCGCGGTGATGGCGTCCACGACGCCGGACCTCGCCACGGCGACCGACCCCGTCTCCTTCCTCGGCAAGATCCTCCCCATGTGGCTGGCGGTCCCGTACCTGCTCATCGCCGTGGTCGGCATGCTGCTGATCAACGCGATGTCCATGTACTCGGCGGGCTTCACCGCGCAGACCCTCGGCATCCGCATCCCGCGCCACTGGGCGGTCTCGGTCAACGCGGCGATCTCGCTGATCCTCGGCGGCTTCCTGATGCTGGTGGCGACGAGCTTCATGGGCTCCTTCATCGCCTTCCTGTCGATGCTCGCGGTGGCCTTCGGGGCCTGGGTCGGCGTCTTCGGCACCGACATGCTGCGCCGCAAGGAGTACGACGGCGCCGCCCTGCTGGACACCACGCACAGCAGCGCCTACTGGTACCGGGGCGGCTTCTCCCCCGCCGCCGTCGCCGCCTGGGCGCTCGGCCTCGGCACGGGGCTGCTGTTCACCAAGTCCGACTGGTTCACCGGCCCGCTCGCGACGAACAACCCGGTCGGCCAGTACGGCCTCGGCTGGGTGGCGGCGATCGTCGTCTCGGGTCTGCTGTACGTGATCCTGCCGAAGCCGGCGGTGGCGGCTCCGGCCTCCGCCCCGGCCGAGCAGGCGAGCGAGCTGCCGCACGAGGAGCCGGTGACGGCGGCCGTCTGACGGCGGCCGTCCGATCGGGGCCGACGCCCGAGAACCCTCAGGAAAAAGCCGTACTGCCCCGGCTCACGCTGTGTGAGCCGGGGCAGTACGGCTTCCCTTGAAGGGTCGAGGAGCGGGCAGCGGGGACTTGGCCCGGCTCCTCGAGTCTGTGCGACGGGTGCTATCCCATCTCCTCCAGCGCCTTGCCCTTCGTCTCCTTGACGAACTTGAGGACGAACGGGATGGAGAGCGCGGCGAAGATCGCGTAGATCACGTAGGTGCCGGAGAGGTTCCAGTCGGCCAGCGACGGGAAGCTCGCGGTGATGGCCCAGTTGGCGATCCACTGCGCGGAGGCGGCCACGCCCAGGGCGGCGGCGCGGATCTTGTTCGGGAACATCTCGCCGAGGAAGACCCAGACGACCACACCCCAGGAGAGGGCGAAGAAGAGGACGAACACGTGGGCCGCGATCAGGGCGACCCAGCCCTGCGTGGCGGGCAGCTTGCCGTCGACCAGGTGGTAGGAGAACGCCCAGGCCTCCAGCGCGAGGCCGACGACCATGCCGACGGAGCCGATGATGGCGAGCGGCTTGCGGCCGATGCGGTCCACGAAGATCATCGCGATCACGGTGCCGATGATGTTGATGATCGACGTCGTGAACGAGTAAAGGAAGGAGTCCGTCGGGTCGACGCCGACCGACTGCCACAGCGTCGAGGAGTAGTAGAACGCGACGTTGATGCCGACGAACTGCTGGAAGACCGACAGGCCGATACCGATCCAGACGATCGGCTTGAAGAAGAAGCGGCCGCCGAGCAGGTCCTTGAAGACGGACTTGTGCTCGCTCTTCATGGCGTGCTCGATCTCGGCCACACGGGCGTCCAGGTCGACCTTGTCGCCCTCGACCTCCTTGAGCACCTCACGGGCGCGGGCGTCCTTGCCGACGGAGATCAGGAAGCGCGGCGACTCGGGGATCGCGAAGGAGAGCAGACCGTAGAGAACGGCCGGGACGACCATGACGCCGAGCATGACCTGCCAGGCCTCGAGGCCCAGGATCTGGCCGCGCTGGTTGCCGCCGGCGGCGTTCAGGATGCCCCAGTTGACCAGCTGCGAGATCGCGATGCCGATGACGATCGCGGCCTGCTGGAAGGATCCGAGGCGTCCGCGGTACGCGGCCGGGGAGACCTCGGCGATGTAGGCAGGGCCGATGACGGAGGCCATGCCGATGGCGAAACCGCCGATGATGCGCCAGAAGGCGAGGTCCCACAGCGCGAAGGGCAGCGCGGATCCGACGGCGCTGATCGTGAAGAGGACGGCGGAGATCTGCATGCACCGGATGCGGCCGATGCGGTCGGCTATACGACCCGCCGTGGCGGCGCCGATGGCACAGCCGATCAGCGCGATGGCGATGACCTGAGCCAGGGTCGCGGAGCCGATGTCGTAACGGCTCCGGATCGCCTCGACGGCGCCGTTGATCACGGCACTGTCGTAACCGAAGAGGAAGCCGCCCATCGCGGCAGCCGCCGCGATGAAGATGACGTGCCCGAGATGTTCGGGATGAGCCGTCCTGGCTCCTGGCTGAGGTGCCTGCGCTGTGCTGGTCACGTATAACTCCTCGGGCCACCGGCAACGCTGCCGGGGTGGGGGATGAGCCCATTCAGGCTTCCAGTGGCGCACAGGTTCACGCCGCTCACACCTGAAGGTAAAAGCAACGTTGCCGAGACTATGCCTTCAAGTTTCGAAGTCAATAGGTCGACCACTGTGAGCTACGAGATACATCAGCGCGCCATCACTTCACTTCTTGAAGTTTGTGTTAACGGATCTTGACGTTGACGTCGGTTGTCAGCGGAGGCGTTGGCTGATGACCTTCGATACACCGTCACCCTGCATGGAGACGCCGTACAGTGCGTCGGCCACCTCCATGGTGCGCTTCTGGTGGGTGATCACGATGAGCTGCGACGTCTCCTGCAGCTCCTGCATGATCCGGATCAGCCGCTGCAGGTTGGTGTCGTCGAGGGCGGCCTCGACCTCGTCCATCACATAGAAGGGGCTGGGCCGGGCCTTGAAGATGGACACCAGCATCGCCACGGCGGTCAGCGACCGTTCGCCGCCGGACAGCAGGGAGAGCCGCTTGACCTTCTTGCCCGGCGGCCGGGCCTCGACATCGACGCCCGTGGTGAGCATGTTGTCGGGATCGGTCAGGACCAGACGTCCCTCTCCACCGGGGAAGAGCCGGCTGAAGACGCCCTCGAACTCGCGGGCGGTGTCCCGGTAGGCCTCAGTGAAGACCTGCTCGACGCGCTCGTCGACCTCCTTCACGACCTGAAGGAGGTCGGCGCGCGTCTTCTTCAGGTCCTCCAACTGCTCGCTGAGGAACTTGTGGCGTTCCTCCAGGGCCGCGAACTCCTCCAGCGCGAGCGGGTTCACCTTGCCGAGCTGCTGGTACGCCCGCTCCGCCGCCTTGAGCCGCTTCTCCTGCTCGGCGCGCACGAACGGTCGCGGCCGGTTGCGCGCGTGCTCCGGATCCTCGGGCAGTTCCTCGCCCTCGGCGGGCGGCGAGGGCGGCACCGGCTGGTGCGGGCCGTACTCGGCCATGAGCCCGGCCGGCTCCACGCCGAGTTCCTCCAGCGCCTTGGCCTCCAACTGCTCGATGCGCAGCCGCTTCTCCGCGCCGAGCACCTCGCCCCGGTGCACCGAGTCCGTCAGCTTGTCCAGCTCGCCCTTCAGATCACGTCCGGCGTTCCGGGCGGCGGCCAGCTCCCGCTCCCGCAGATCCTTGGCGGCCTCGGCGGCGACGCGCTCCTCCTCGGCCCGGCCGAGCGACACCTCGACGTGCGTGAGCAACTGCCGCGCACCGGAGGCGACGGCCTGAGCCACGTCCGCCTCGTACCGCAACCGGGCCCGCCGCTGTTCGGCACGCGCGCGTGCCTCGCGCTCGGCGCGGGCGCCCCGGTCCAGCGCGTCGGCCCGCCCCGCGAGCCCCTTGACCCGCTCCTCGTGCGTACGGACCTGGAGCCGGGCCTCCATCTCGGTCTGCCGCGCGTTGGCCCCGTCGGCGGCGAGCCGGTCCCGTACGAAGGTGTCCGGCTCCTCCTCGACCGGCATCTCCTCGGCGACGGCAAGCCGCTCGGCCAGCTCCTCGGCCTCCTGTACGGCACGGTCGAGCGCCTCCAGCGCACGCGCCGCCGCCGCGACGGAACGCTCGGCCTCGCCCGCGGCCCCGCGCGCCTGCCCGGCGAGCCGCCCGAGCTGCTGGGCGACGGCCGACTTCTCCCGGTCGGCCGCGCGCCGCCGCTCCCCCAGCTCCTCGACGAGCGCGGCACGCTCTGTGCGCCGCTCGGCCGCCGCGCGCTGCGCCTCGGCCAGCTCCTCGCACCGCACCGCCAACTCGTCCAGCTCGGCGGCGGCCTCGTCGACGGAGGCCTGCACTTCAAGGAGGCTCGGCGCCCCGGCCGACCCACCGTGCGCGAAGTGCGCCCCGAGCAGGTCGCCCTCGGCCGTCACGGCGGTCAGGTCAGGGCGCGCGTAGACGAGATCCTCGGCGTCCTCCAGGGTGCCGACGACGACGATCCCCCGCAGCAGCCGCCGTACGGCGGGCATGAGCTCGGCCGGGCCACGGACCAGGTCGGCGGCGAAGGGGGGTCGGGTGGAGGGAGTGCCTTCGGCGGCGTCAGCGGCCGTCGAGGTCGAGGCGGGGGCGGAGGTGCTCCCGGCACCGGCACCGGCGCCCGTGTCCGCGGGCCCGGCATGCTCGGGGTACCCGCCACGGCCCCTCTCGTCGCAACCCTCCGGGGCGCCGGCCAGCAGCAGGGCCGCGCGGCCGGCGTCCTGCTTGCGCAGCAGCCTGATCGCGTCGGCCGCCGATGCCGGGGTCGCCACGGCGATCGCGTCGGCCGCCATGCCGAAGGCAGCGGCCAGGGGTACCTCATACCCCGGGGTCACCGTCAGCAGCTCGGCCGCCGGACCCAGCAGGCCCGTCAGTCGGTCCCGGGCGCCCAGGAGCGCGCCGGTGCCGTCCTTGCGGCGCAGGCCCAGGGCGAGCGCCTCGTGGCGGGCCTGCGTCGCGGCGCGCTTGCGTTCCGCTGCCGTGGTCGCTTCGCGTGCCGCCGTCAGGGCTCCCTCCGCCTCGGCGAGCTCGCGCTTGGCCGCCTCGTGCTGCCCGGCGAGTTCCACGTCGCCGGCGTCGAGGCCGTCGACCTCGGCTTTGAGGGCTTCGTACTCCTCCTGGGCGGCGACCGCCCGCTCCCCCGCCTCGTCACGCGCGGCGGCCAGCCGGTCGATCTCCGCCTGGGCGGACGCGGCGCGCGAGCGGGCCGCGTTGACCTGGCCGGACAGCCGGGCCAGTCCCTCGCGGCGGTCGGCGATGGCGCGGGCGACGTCCTTCAGGCGCCGTTCCTCCGCGGCCAGTTCGCGCTCCAGGTCGGCGCGGTGGGCGACGGTGTCGTCCAGCGCGTGCTGGGCCGCTTCCAGGGCGGCCTCCAGTTCGGCCTCTTGCTCACGGATGCGGGCGGCCTCGCGCTCCATGTCCTCGGGGTCGCGGCCGCGCCGTTCCTCAGGAGGCGCGGAGGTCGCGCTCTTCACGCGCGCGTCGGCCAGCGAGATCGTGCCGCGGGCGCGTTCGGCCAGCTGGGAGAGCTCGTGCCAGGTCTGCTGGGCGCGCTGCAGTCGGGGCGTGAGCCGGCGGACCTCGTCCTCCAGCAGGGCCTCGCGCTGGAGCGCCTTCCGCAGCTCCTGCTCGGCGGCCTCCTTGCGCTGCTTGAGCTCGGCCTCGTCGGCGATCTCGGTCTTGAGCGCTTCGCGGAGTCGTACGAGATCGTCCGCGAGCAGCCGGAGACGGGCGTCGCGCAGGTCCGCCTGGATCACCGCGGCCCGGCGGGCCACCGCCGCCTGCCGGCCGAGCGGCTTGAGCTGGCGGCGCAGTTCGTCGGTGAGGTCCTGCACGCGCGCGAGGTTGGCCTGCATCGCGTCGAGCTTCCGCAGCGCCTTCTCCTTGCGCTTGCGGTGCTTGAGGACGCCGGCCGCCTCTTCGATGAAGGCGCGGCGGCCCATCGGATCGGCGTGCAGGACGGAGTCGAGCTGGCCCTGGCCGACGATGACGTGCATCTCGCGGCCGATGCCGGAGTCGGAGAGGAGCTCCTGGATGTCGAGGAGGCGGCAGGTGTCGCCGTTGATCTGGTACTCGCTGCCGCCGTTGCGGAACATGATCCGCGTGATGGTGACCTCGGCGTACTCGATGGGCAGGGCCCCGTCGGAGTTGTCGATGGTCAGGGACACCTCGGCCCGGCCGAGCGGCGGACGCCCGGTGGTGCCGGCGAAGATGACGTCCTCCATCTTGCCGCCGCGCAGCGACTTGGCGCCCTGCTCGCCCATGACCCAGCTGAGCGCGTCCACGACGTTGGACTTGCCCGAGCCGTTCGGGCCGACGACGCACGTGATCCCCGGCTCCAGCCGCAGCGTGGTCGCCGAGGCGAACGACTTGAACCCGCGGAGGGTCAGCGCCTTGAGATGCACGCCGTCGGACTCTACCTTCCGCCGCTATATCACCGCATGAACACGAGCATCCGCACGTATCTCACTCCGAGAACATGCGCAACCGCTCGGTTTCACGCATGAACATGCAGGGCACACCAGACGTTGAAGAGGGTGAAAGGATGCGCGGGGGAAAGAAAGAAGGGACGCCGAAGCGTCCCTTGCAACTCTGACAACTTAGCGGTCGATACGAGCAGCCCAACCGCTGCGTGTGCCGTCGTGGAGCAGTACAGCGATCAGGTGAGCGCAGGCTCCGCCTGGTGTGCGTCGATGCTCTCCATGATCCTGTCGTGAGAAGCGGCAGCCGTCAGCGCGTCGTTCTCGGCCTGGATCCGTACGAGCTCGGATTCCAGGTCCTGTACACGCTGCTGGAGCCGTCGCATCTCGGCGAGGAGTCGCGGGTCGGAGCCGCCGACGTAACCGAGAAGCGCCTTTGCCATGATTGATGGTCCTCCACACTGAGTGACCGACCGAATGCGGTGTGGGTCGTGAGGGATCGCACCAGGGGTGCTTGACACACTCAAGTGTTGCTCTGCCGTTGCTACATGCCAAACAGCTAAGGTGCGCGGGGCTTTCAGCGTCTCACCAAAAAGTTTGACGGTCAACACGATCACGCCCCGCATCGGCGGGCATCCCTGGGCTCGCGGCCGTTGGACGGCGGCGCTGCGAATCCTGCGGGGCCCTCAGGGCACGGCGATCATTCTTCCCTCGGGAGCCTCCCACGGCAAGCAATTCTTGGCAACCACCAGGCTCTTTTCCCTTCAGGCGGGGAGCGGCGAAGGCCCCTCCGCTTCGACCCGCGAGCCTTCGGGGGTCGGGGTCAGCGAACGGCGAAACCGTCGTAGCCGCCGCGAGGTGTGTCCCATATCTCGGTGACACCGTCGACATCCCCGGGCGTGTCACCGCCCTGAAGCCATGCGAGCAGCCCCTCGCATCCCTCGCGCGCCCCCTCGGCGACCACCTGGACCCGTCCGTCCCCCAGGTTGAGGGCAAAACCGCTCAAGCCGCCGATCTCCAGGGCCTTGGCCCGCGTGAACCAGCGAAACCCCACACCTTGGACGCGCCCCCGCACCCAGGCGACCATCCGTACTTCCTCACTCATGGGTGCAACCTAACCAGCCAATGTCCCAGGAGACACTTCCTCCCCCAGCCGTTTGCGGTACCGTCCCGACCCGTGAAGCTCGCGTGAAACTCACTCGATCGAGTGAGAAGAGTCGATCACAGGGACTACAGGAACCACTCGGACCGTAAAGATCGCGGACATCGCGGAGATCACGCGGATCGCATGCCTCACATGGATCCCGTGGATCGCACGGACCTCATGGCCCAGCGCGCAGGACGGGTCCCGGGCCGGCCGCGAGGGCGAGGAAGAGGGCAAGGACATGGGACGCCACCGACGCTCCGCCGCCGGCCGCGCCGCCAGGAGCCGCGCCACGGGGGGCACGGGAACGGACGGCTCCTATGCGGGGGGCCACGACTATCACGGCTATCACGACTACGCGGGCGGCCATGACCCGTACGACGCGTACGCGCGTGAGCTGTACGCGCGCGCCCGGGACTCGTACGCGGAGGGCAGGGGCCGGCGCACGGACGGCGGGGACTCGTACGCGCGCGGCCACGGCTCGTACGCGGAGGGCCAGGGTCGCTACACGGACGGCCGGGACTCGTACGCGGCCGACCGGACCGGCATCGGTATCGCGCCCTATCTGAACCCCGAGGCGTACGGCGCCACCGACGAGCGCAGCTCGGCGTACCTCTACGCGACCGACGACGACTACGCCCGGGCCACGAACACCGTCGTCCTGCCCACGGATCGGCACACCGACGGATTCACGAACAGCTTCGCGGAGAGCTTCACGGGCGGATTCGCCGAGGAGCTCACGGATGCGTTCGATGCGTTAACCCCGGTGTTCACTCCGGGTGGCGGGTCCCGGGAGCGGGGGCACCGGCGCAAGAAGAAGGCCGCGACGCCCGTGCGGACGGGGCTGCTCGGGGTCTCCGCCGCCGTCGCCCTCGGCACGGTCGCGGTGGCCGCGGGTGTGGTGCCCGGCCTGGACAACTACCGGCTCGGCGGCGGCACCAGCACCACGGGCGGCGGCAGCGTGCAGGCCGGGGGTGCACCCGGCAACTCGGCCTCCGAGCAGGGCGGCACCTCCGGCAGCGCCGACGGGGGCGGGGCCGGCGGATCCACCGCGAGCCGTGACACCCACCGCACCGTGTCGCCCACACCGTCCGCCCCGGCGTCCTCGGCGCCCGCGCAGTCCACGCCCCCCTCGACGCCGTCGGAGAAGCCGAAGGCGCCCCACTCGAAGAAGCCGCACACCACGCCGACCGACAAGGCCCCGAAGAGTCCGAAGGCCCCGCCGAAGACGTCCGCCCCGGGGAAGGTCTCCGCTCAGGCCGCCGCGCAGGCGGAGGTGCTGAAGCTGGTCAACCGGGAGCGCGCGAAGGTGGGCTGCACCCCGCTGGCGGCGAACGGTTCACTGACCGAGCTGGCCGCGTCCTTCAGTCTGGACATGGCCGCGCGGGACTTCTTCGACCACACCGACCCGACCGGGCTGACCCCGTGGGACCGGGCCGCCCAGGTCGGCATAACGGACCTCGGCGGCGAGAACATAGCCCGGGGCCAGACCGACCCGGCCGCCGTCATGGAGGCCTGGATGAACAGCCCCGGCCACCGCGCCAACATACTGAACTGCGACTACAGGACCCTCGGCGTCGGCGTGCACTTCGGGCTCGGCGGCCCCTGGTGGACCCAGGACTTCGGCTACTGACCTATTCGCAGGTCAGAG
Source organism: Streptomyces sp. NPDC046805 (assembly GCF_040645355.1). Classification (NCBI taxonomy): domain Bacteria; kingdom Bacillati; phylum Actinomycetota; class Actinomycetes; order Kitasatosporales; family Streptomycetaceae; genus Streptomyces; species Streptomyces sp. NPDC046805. The sequence continues at coordinate 94,439 of NZ_JBEYYC010000005.1, forward strand.
ACTTACGCACCGCCCTGGGCCGTCTCGGGGCCGTCGCCCGTGGGCTCATCCCCTGGAAGACGCGATCAACGGCGGCCCGGGTACGGGTCCCGCTCCATGCTCACTCGCCCCATGGCAGCTCCCGCCCAAAGCCGCTCCGTAAGGTGTTTGGCGGTCCGGAAGAGCGGGGTGTGGCTCTAAAGTCGCTTGCCCCCGGTGGCTCCGGTGGAGTGGCCGCCCCGCTCTTCGGGACGCCCGGGCCGCTGATTGAGATGTGCGAATCGGTCGCTGTTTACGGAGCTGACGGCGGGGTGTCCTCGGACCGGAACGGCACGCTGTCCGAAGCCGAGGAGACGCACATGACCACACAGGTGCCCTGCTTATGGGTCGGTATCGACGCCAGCAAGGCCCACCACTGGTGGGTCGCCATCGACGACACCGGAACCACCGTCTGGAGCCGGAAGGTCAGCAACGACGAGGCCGTCATCCTCGCTGGCCTGAACGAGGTCCTTGCACTCGCCAGCGAGGTCCGTTGGGCAGTGGACCTCACCGGCACCGCGCCCGCCCTGTTGCTGGCCCTGCTCGCCGACCACGGCCAACGAATCGTCTACGTACCTGGCCGAACGGTCAACCGCATGGCCGGCGCCTACAGGGGCGAGGCCAAGACAGATGCCCGCGACGCCTACGTCATCGCCGAAACAGCCCGTCTACGGAAGGACTTCGCCGCCGTCGAGGTGCCCGCGAACCCGGTCGCTGATTTGGCTCTGCTCACGACCCACCGCACCGACTTGATCGCCGACCGGGTCCGTCTGCTCAACCGCCTCCACGACGTGCTCACCGGCATCAGTCCTGCCCTCGAAGCGGCCTTCGACTACGCCGACCACAAGGGCGCCCTGATCCTGCTCACCGGCTACCAGACCCCCGCCGCCCTGCGCCGCTGCGGCCAGGCCCGCCTGACCCGCTGGCTCACCGCACGAGGCGTGCGCCACCCCGAAACCGTCGCCGCCACCGCCCTCACCGCCGCACATGCCCAGCACATCCAACTACCCGGCCAGGACACGGCCGCGGGCATCACCGCAGACCTCGCAGCGCAAGTGCTGGCCCTGGACGAACGGCTCAAGCAGCTCGACCGGCAGATCAGCGACGCCTTCCACACCCACCCGCAGGCCGCCGTCATCGAGTCAATGCCTGGCATCGGCCCCATCCTCGGAGCCGAGTTCCTCGTCGCCGCAGGTGACCTGGCCGCCTACCCCGACGCCGGTCACCTCGCCTCCGCCGCCGGCCTGGTCCCCGTCGCCAAGGACTCCGGACGCCGCACCGGCAACCTCCGCCGGCCCCAACGCTACAGCCGCCGCCTACGCAGAGTGTTCTACCTCTCCGCGCAGACCAGCATCATCCGCAACGGCCCCAACCGGACCTACTACCTCAAGAAACGAGCCCAAGGACACAAGCACATACCCGCCGTCATCGCCCTCGCCCGCCGCCGCGTCGACGTCCTCTGGGCCCTACTACGGGACGACCGCCCCTTCACCGCCAGCCCACCAGCTAGGACACCGGCCGCTACAGCAGCTTGACTCGGTCATTAAGACTCCACCGACCGCGTGGGCATGCATACGCCCAGGGGCCTTCAAGACGCCGTTCGGCCTGTCGCCCAAACCTCGACGGGCGCAATCGAAGCGGCGCGCTCCAACCGGCGAATGAGCTGCCAGAGGACGACGATCGATAGCACAGCGGCACAGATGTCCAGACCGTCGCTGATGATGATCTGTCGCAGGGCATGACGAGCCTGGTCCGTAGTGACAGCCTTCTTCAAGTCCTTGGAGGCATCGTTGAACGCATACGAATTCGCTGCCACCAGGACAGACAGCCACCACGCTGTAAGCAGGGGATGTCCGCGTCTACGGTGCGGTTCCGGCTGGCCGGCAGCCCACAGATCGTTGACGAACATCTTGGGCACGAAGAGCTGCGCAACCGGTATCACCCAGCCAAAGACCAGCCACGCCTTGCGCCGGCGCTGTCCCTGGGGCCAGAGCACATCCGCGACATCGCGCATGTTGGCGAGCCAGATGCTGAACTGAAGCAGGGCGACGAGGAGCAGCCCTGTTCGCCAGCCCATCAGGTTTCTGAAATACGTGTCGACCTCGACCAGCGGGTTGTCGACGTACGGCCCCGGCGTCATCGGTCCCGCCAGCAGTTGGTATTTGTGCCATGCCGCCAGCCCGGCCGCGACAGCCACCAGCGCGAACGCGGCGAGCGCGACGCTGGCAAACCAAGCCTGCCCGCGCGGCAACCTGACTGTTCCGACCACGTCACACCTCCTGGAGGCCTCCCGTTCGGACTCCTCGCAGGTCGGCAGCGGATCTTAACCCTCGGGGGAGCGGATACAACAGCGTCTTTGCGTCGAGGGCCGTTATCCGCCTGCGCGTCGAGCACCCTCCGGGCCGTCTCCGGGCCGTCGGAGGGTGCTCAATGACGACCAACACTGACAACCACCGACGGCTGAGTCGCAGGTCGCAGCGTTGATCGATTACACGGCCGCAGGTCAGAGACCCGACCGTCACTTCTTCGGCTACTGAGTCCGACGACCGGCGGGCGTCGTCACGACGCGACGCGACGCGACGCGGGCGCCGCGACAAGACGTGGCGCTACGACGAGACGCGCGGCGCCCGCTGGCAGGTCGGGCAGAAGTAGCTGGACCGGTTCATCCAGGGGCGGCGGCGCATCGGCGTACCGCACCTCTTGCACGGCAGTCCCTCGCGCCCGTACGCGTCGAGTGAGCGGTCGAAGTAGCCCGATTCTCCGTTGACGTTGACATACAGGCTGTCGAAGCTGGTGCCGCCGACCGCGAGGGCCGCGTTCATCACGTCCCGTACGTGGCCCAGGAGTTCGGCCGTGCGGGGGCGGGTGAGGGTCGCGGTCGGGCGCTCGTAGTGGAGGCGGGCTCGCCACAGGGCCTCGTCCGCGTAGATGTTGCCGACGCCGCTGATCAACGACTGGTCCAGCAGGGCCCGTTTGACGGTGGTGCGCTTGCGGCGCAGGGACTGGTGGAAGGCCTCGTCGTCGAAGAGCGGGTCCAGGGGGTCGCGGGCGATGTGCGCGATGACGTCGGGCAGCCCGTCGGGGGTGTTGTCGTGCAACGACAGTCCGCCGAAGGTGCGTTGGTCGACGAAGCGCAGTTCCGTGTCCACCTCGTCGGCGAAGGTGACGCGGATGCGCAGGTGCTTCTCGTCCGGGGCCTCGTGCGGCTGCACCAGCAGCTGGCCGCTCATGCCGAGGTGCGCCAGGACGGACTGGTCGGTGTCCTCCAGGGGCAGCCACAGGTACTTGCCGCGGCGGCTGGGGACGCCGATTTGGTGGTCCTTGAGGCGGTGCGCGAAGTCGTCGGCGCCGGCCACGTGGCGGCGGACGGCGCGCGGGTGGAACACGTCGACGCCGGCGACCGTGCGGTGGGCGACCCACCGCTCCAGGCCGCGCCGTACGACCTCGACCTCGGGCAACTCGGGCATGGGATCCCCCGTGGGAAAGCGTGTATGAGCCGAAGATAACCGTGGATGCGCCGAGCGCCCGCCCCGGGTCGGGACGGGCGCTCGGGTGCGCTGTTCGTCAGGCGGAGGCGGACGACGCGGTGTCGTTCGCGGGGTTGCTCTCGGCGGCCTCCGTGGCCGCCTTGGAGCGCGCGTCCGCGTCGGCCCGGATGGACCGCCAGGCGGACTCGGCGGCCTGCTGCTCCGCCTCCTTCTTGCTGCGGCCGGTGCCGGTGCCGTACGAGACGCCTCCGACGCGGGCGGCAGCAGTGAAGGTCTTCTCGTGGTCGGGGCCGGTCTCCGTGACCAGGTACTCGGGCACGCCGAGCCCCTCGGTCGCGGTGAGCTCCTGGAGACTGGTCTTCCAGTCCAGGCCGGCTCCGAGGTTGGAGGACTTCTCGATCAGCGGGTCGAAGAGCCGGTGCACCAGCTCCGCCGCCGAGTCGAGGCCCCGGTCGAGATAGACCGCGCCGATCACCGCTTCCAGGGTGTCGGCGAGGATGGACGCCTTGTCCCGGCCGCCCGTTCCCTCTTCACCGCGGCCCAGCCGGATGAAGGAGCCCAGGTCGAGACCGCGACCCACCTCCGCGAGCGCACGCGAGTTCACCACCGCGGCCCGCAGCTTGGCCAGCTGGCCTTCAGGCAGGTCGGGGTGGATGCGGTACAGCGTGTCGGTGACGACGAGGCCGAGGACGGAGTCACCGAGGAACTCCAGCCGCTCGTTCGTCGGCAGACCGCCGTTCTCGTACGCGTAGGAACGGTGGGTCAGTGCACGCACCAGAAGGGCGGACTCGACCTCATAGCCGAGCCGCCCTTCCAGAAGCGTGTGGGACGAGGCCGTGTTGTCCGCCTTCTTCTTGGCGGGTGCGTCCATCTTGGCGTCAGCCGCCTTCTTGGGACTGGACACAGTGCCTCTCACCAGCCGCTCAGACCTCGAGGACCTGGCGCTTGTTGTAGGTGCCACAAGCCGGGCACGCGATGTGCTGCTGCTTGGGCTCGTGGCAGCGCTCGCACGCAACCAGGGTGGGGACCGCAGCCTTCCACTGCGACCGGCGGTGGCGCGTGTTGCTGCGCGACATCTTCCGCTTCGGAACAGCCACGGCTACTTCTCCTGCTTCTCGTCGGCGGGCGCTGATCGAGGCACGCCGCCGCTCATCTCGTCCTTCTCGCCGTCCGACATGGTGCCGGCGAGTCCCTGCAAAGCCGCCCAACGAATGTCGACGGCATCGTGATGGTGGTCCGGGTCGTCAGCGAGCCGCACTCCGCACTCGGAGCACAGTCCCGGGCAGTCTTCCTGGCACACCGGCTGCATCGGCAGTGCGAGCACCACCGCATCACGCAGCACCGGTTCGAGGTCGAAGAGTCCGTCCTCGAGGTAGAACCTCTCCTCGTCGTCCTCGGCGTCGTCGCCCGGCTCCGCGATCACGCGGCCCCGGTCGTCGGCGTCAGGGTACGAGAACAGCTCCTGGAAGTCCGCTTCGAGGTCGTACTCGAGCGGCTCCAGACACCTTACGCACTCTCCCTCGGCCTGTGCACGGGCGGTGCCTGTGACGAGCACCCCTTCCATGACCGACTCGAGTCGGAGTTCGAGCTCCACCGGGGCGCCTTCCGGCACTCCGATGACTCCCTGGACACCGAAGTCCTTGGGGGCGTCGATCGTGCGGGTCAGCCTCTGCAGCGCACCAGGACGCCGCCCCAGGTCGTGTGTGTCGAACACGAGGGGCTTGCGGTGGTCGAGGTGAGCGTGAGGGGCCATTCCTGCTTTCGATCTCTGAGCTCAGAGGGACACTGCCCTTCGGTGTCGCCGGGCAGCGCTGATCGCGGACGTATGCGCGACCGAACAGCCAGGATACTGGACCTTTCGCTCTCGGCCCAATCGGCCCGACGTCCCCACCGTCGGCCCCGGGTCCACCGCCCCGGTACTACAGGCCCCGCCCCTGCTCGTACGCCCGCAACTGCTCGGCACTGATCATGCTGGTGTCGAAGAGGCTGGTCTCGTCGAGAGCGTAGCCCTGCTGCTGGTGCTGCTGCTGTTGCTCGTGGGCCTGGTGCGGGTCGTAGGCGGCCTGCTGGGCGTCGTAACCCTGGACCGGAAGTCCGGCCGCCGGAGCGTAGTCGACGGGGGCATAGGGGTCGGCCTGCTGGTAGCCGTACGGGTCGTAGACCTGCTGGCCCTGCTGCTGCGGGAAGGCGGCGTACGGGTCGGTCTGCTGGTAGCCGTAGGGGTCGTGCGGGGCCATATCCGCCTCGGCGTAGACCTCCTGCGGGATCTCCTGGGGGATCCCCTGCGGCATCTCCGGCCGGGTCTCCTGCCGTGCCGGCTGCCCGGCCGGGGCGTCCGCGAGGGCCGCGAGGTCGGCGAGGTAGTCGGCGTCGCTGGAGTGCTGGAGCTTCGTGGAGTCGTCGGCGAGGGCGCCGAGGTCGTCGCTGGCGATACGACCGTGCAGCTTCTGGCGGCCGCGGCCGACCGCGTCCAGGGTCGCGGCGAGGACCGCCTCGAAGGCGCCCAGCTTGGCGTCGACATACGCGTCGGCGTTGTGGCGCAGGGTCTCGGGGTCGTGGCTGCGCTCGGGGGCGTCCTCGTCCTCGTAACCGTGCTCGTCGAGGCCGGGACCGGTGCCGAGGAGCTTCTCGCGGCCGCGGCCGACCGAGCCGAGGGTCTTGGTGAGGACGACCTCGAAGTTGGCGAGCTTGGAGTCGACGTAGTCGTCGGCCTCGGCGCGGACCTCCTCGGCCTCCTGCTGGGCCTCCGTGACGATCCGGTCGGCCTCGGCCTGGGAGCGGCGGGCCACCTCGGTGCCGGAGACCAGCGAGCCGCGCTCGGCGTGCGCGTTCTCGATGATCTGCTCGGCCTCCTGGCGGGCCAGCTCGACCATCTGCTCACGGCCGCCGATCAGCTCCTGGGCGTGCGCGAGGGAGTCGGGCAGGGCCTGACGCACCTCTTCGAGCAGCGCGAGCAGGTCGGCGCGGTTGACCACACACGACGCCGACATGGGCATGGCGCGGGCGCCTGAGACCGCGGCCACGATCTCGTCGAGCTTCTTCTGCACGTCCACCTGTGCTCGCCACTCTCTACAGCCGGGTTGGAGACGGACGAGACCGACTGTACGTCCATGTGGTGTCCGTCGGACACCGGGTGACGGTTTGTCAGGCTCCGACGGATTTCGCCCGCCTCGCTCAGCCCTGCTTGAGGCGCTCCGTGAGGGCGTCGAGGACGATCGGCGGGACCAGGTGCGAGACGTCGCCGCCCCAGGTCGCGACCTCCTTGACCAGGGAGGACGACAGGAAGCTGTAGGTGGGGTTGGTGGGCACGAAGAGGGTCTCCACGCCCGAGAGGCCGTTGTTCATCTGGGCCATCTGCAGCTCGTAGTCGAAGTCGCTGACCGCGCGCAGCCCCTTGACGATGGCGGGGATGTCGCGCTGCTTGCAGAAGTCGACCAGCAGGCCGTGGAAGGCCTCGACCCGTACGTTCCCGTACTCGGCGGTGACCTGGCGGATCAGGTCGATCCGCTCGTCGATCTCGAACAGGCCCTTCTTGGCCTTGTTGATCATCACCGCGACGTAGACCTCGTCATAGAGACGGGAGGCGCGGGAAATGATGTCGAGATGTCCGTTGGTGATCGGGTCGAACGACCCGGGACAGACGGCGCGGCGCACTTGAGATCCCTCGCTCTCCGGTCCGGTCATCGTGCGTCTTCGCACGTAGAGGCGGCGCGACCGTACCAAAACGTCCCTTCGCCGTAGCGACGGGACCGGATCGCCTCGAAGCCGTCGGGCCAGTGGAATTCGCCGCCTCTTGTGCTGCGCTCCACGGTGACGAGGGCTTCCTCCGCTAGCCAGCCTTCCGAGCGGAGTGTGAGGAGAATCTCGCCAAGATCGTCGTCCGAAACGGCATAAGGCGGGTCGATAAAGACGAGGTCGTACGGCTCGGCCGGTGCCGGGGTCTGGATGATCTGTTCCGCTTTGCCCGCCCTGACCTCCGCGCCGGGAAGGCCCAGGTTCTTCACATTCTCGCGGACGGTGCGCACGGCACGCGCGTCGGCTTCGACGAGCAGGGTGTGGCCCGCGCCGCGGGACAGCGCCTCCAGGCCGACGGCGCCCGAGCCCGCGTACAGGTCGAGGACGCGCTCACCGTCCAGGGGGCCGCCGAGCAGGGACTGCCAGGTGGAGAACAGGCCCTCGCGCGCGCGGTCGGAGGTGGGGCGCGTGCGGGTTCCCTGCGGGACGGCCAGGCGGCGTCCGCCGGCTTTGCCGGCGATCACGCGGGTCATTTTCGGGGTCCTTCTTCGAAGAGCTGCTGTGACTCGATGAGCCGCTTTGGCTCGATGAGCTGCTTTATGTGGTCAGTTTGGCAGCCTCGGGAGGGGGGTGCTTGACCGCCGTCGGCGGGTGCGGGTTCGTTCGGGCTCGTCGCTCCGTTCCCCGCGCCCCTTTCGGGCGGGACCGCTCAGCCCTTCTCCAGGTACTGCTCCCTCTCCTCGTCCAACAGGGCGTCCAGGGCCGTGCGCAGGCCGGGCAGCCCCTCCAGTTCCGGGTCCGCGGCGACCAGCTCGGTGGCCTCCTTGCGGGCCTCGGTGATGATCTCCTCGTCGTCGATGACGGCGAGCACCCGCAGGCTGGAGCGGGCGCCCGACTGGGCCTGGCCCAGGACGTCGCCCTCGCGGCGCTGTTCGAGGTCGATGCGGGAGAGCTCGAAGCCGTCGAGGGTGGCGGCCACGGCGCCCAGGCGCTGGCGGGCCGGGCTCGCCTCGGGCATCTCGGTGACCAGCAGGCACAGCCCGGCGGCCGAGCCGCGTCCCACCCGGCCGCGCAGCTGGTGCAGCTGGGAGACGCCGAAGCGGTCGGCGTCCATGATCACCATGGCAGTGGCGTTGGGCACGTTGACGCCGACCTCGATGACGGTCGTGGCGACCAGGACGTCGGTCTCCCCGGCCGCGAAGCGGCGCATGACGGCGTCCTTGTCGTCGGGCTGCATACGGCCGTGCAGCACCTCGACCCTGAGCCCCAGGAGCGGGCCCGCGGCGAGCTGCTCGGCAACGTCGAGGACGGCGAGCGGGGGGCGCTTCTCGGCCTCGTCCTCGGGGGACTTCTTCTTGCCCTTGGCGTCGGCGCCCTCATCGACGGAGTCGCCGATGCGCGGGCAGACGACGTACGCCTGGTGCCCGGCCGCGACCTCCTCACGCACCCGCTCCCACGCGCGCTCCAGGAAGTGCGGCTTGTCGGCGGCCGGGACGACATGGCTGGCGATGGGCGAGCGACCGGCCGGCAACTGGTCGAGGACGGAGGTCTCCAGGTCGCCGAAGACGGTCATGGCGACGGTCCGCGGAATCGGCGTCGCGGTCATGACGAGCAGATGGGGCGGCTGCTTGCCCTTGCCGCGCAGGGCGTCGCGCTGCTCGACGCCGAAGCGGTGCTGCTCGTCGACGACGACCAGGCCGAGGTCGTGGAACTGCACCTTGTCCTCGATCAGCGCGTGCGTGCCGATCACGATCCCGGCCTCGCCGGTGGCGAGGTCGAGCAGCGCCTGCCGCCGCGCGGCCGCCCCCATGGACCCGGTGAGCAGCACGACCTTGGTCGCCTTGTCGGCACCCCCGAGCATCCCGCCCTCGGCCAGCTCGCCCATCATCTCGGTGACCGACCGGTGGTGCTGCTGGGCGAGCACCTCGGTGGGCGCGAGCATGACGGCCTGCCCGCCGGAGTCGACGACGGCGAGCATGGCGCGCAGCGCGACGAGGGTCTTACCACTGCCGACCTCGCCCTGCAGCAGCCGGTGCATCGGATGCTCGGTGGCCAGGTCGTCGAAGATCTCCTTGGAGACCTTCCGCTGGCCGTCGGTGAGCGTGAAGGGGAGGCGGTCGTCGAAGGCCGCGAGGAGGCCGTCGGGGGTGGGCTTGCGCGCGACCGCGGGGAGTTGGGCGTCAACCCGGCGGCGGCGGGCCAGGGCGACCTGCAGGACGAAGGCCTCGTCCCACTTGAGGCGGGCGCGGGCGTCCTCGATGTCCGCCTTGGTGTGCGGGCGGTGGATCTTGAGCAGGGCCTCGGGGAGAGGGGTCAGGCCGCGGTCCGCGCGGAGGGAGTCGGGCAGCGGGTCGAGGGCCTCCTGCGCGCTGGGCAGCACCGTCTGGATCGCCTTGCCGATCTTCCAGGACTCCAGCTTGGTGGTGGCGGGGTAGATCGGGATGAGGGCTCCGGCCCACGACTCGACGTCCTCCTCGCCGTCCTCCCCCAGCAACTGGTATGCCGGATGCGCCAGTTGAAGGCGCCGGTTGAACATGGAGACCTTGCCCGCGAACATCGCGCGCGTGCCGGGCAGCAGTTCCTTCAGGGGCTTGTGAACGCCGTTGCCGAAGAAGACGAGTTGGAGGCGGCCGCTGCCGTCCGTGATCGTGACTTCGAGGCGCTGGCCCTTGCCGCGGGGAGTCCTGGGGGAGGCGAAGGTGTGCAGGCGGGCGTCGGCGACCTGGGCGACCACCGTGACGTGCTCGTCCATGGGGAGGTCGGCGAGGTGGGTGAGCTGGCCCCGCTCCTCGTAGCGGCGCGGATAGTGGTGCAGGAGGTCACCGACGGTGTGCAGGTCGAGGTTCTCGGCCATCACCTTCGCGGTGGCGGGGCCGAGCGCCTTCTTCAGTGGTTCTCGCAGTGCGGGCACGAGATCCATTGCACACCACATCACTGACAAAGCCGTAGACGGACCGGGAAACCCGTGGTCAGGCAGGTCGTTCGGGCTCTAGGATGGCGCGTTCCGGCCTGCCCGCGGTCACCTCCCCACACGGGACCGCCCGACCCCGCGCCGTCGCGAAGTCCCCCCACCGGCGCTGTGACGATGGACTACCAGACCTCACAGTCATCCCAGAATTCCCAGACCTCCCAGTCACCTCACACACCACAGACACCTCATACGTTCCAGGTCGACCTGCGCGGTCTGGTGGACCTGCTCTCCCACCACCTGTACTCCAGCCCCAAGGTCTATCTGCGCGAGCTGCTGCAGAACGCGGTGGACGCCATCACCGCCCGGCGGGCCGAGGAGCCCGGCGCCCCGGCCCGCGTGCGGCTGCACGCGGAGGACGGCACCCTGCGCGTGGAGGACACCGGCGTCGGGCTCACCGAGTCGGACGTGCACAGCCTGCTGGCGACCATCGGCCGCAGCTCCAAGCGGGCGGAGGGACTGCAGGAGGCCCGCTCCGACTTCCTGGGCCAGTTCGGCATCGGACTGCTCGCCTGCTTCGTGGTCGCCGAGCGCATCCGGGTCGTCAGCCGCAGCGCCCGTACGCCCGAGGCGCCGCCCGTGGAGTGGACGGCACGCGACGACGGCTCGTACACCGTGCGGACGCTGCCCGACGAGGCCCGGCCCGAACCCGGCACCACCGTGCACCTGGTGGCACGCGCCGGCGCCGGCGAGTGGCTCACGCCCGAGCGGGTCCGGGAGCTGGCACGGGACTTCGGGTCGCTGCTGCCGTACGACGTGCGCGTGGGCGACGAGTCGGTCACCGACCTGCCGGCGCCCTGGGACCACCCGTACCCCTCGCCCGGCGCGCGCCGGGTGGCGCTGGCCCGGCACTGCCACGAGCTCTTCGGCTTCACGCCGCTGGACTCCATCGCCCTGGACGTACCGCTCGCCGGGATCCGTGGCGTGGCGTACGTGCTGCCGTCGGCGGTGAGCCCCGCCCAGCGCGCGACGCACCGGGTGCACCTGAAGGGCATGCTGCTCACCGAGCGCGCCGAACAGCTCCTGCCGGACTGGGCGTTCTTCGTGCGCTGCGTCCTGGACACGGACAGCCTGCGGCCCACCGCCTCACGCGAGGCGCTGTACGAGGACGAGACGCTGGCGGCCGTGCGCGAGGCGCTCGGTGAGCGGATCCGCTCCTGGCTGACCGGGCTCGCGGCGGGTGACCCGCAGCGGCTGGCGGCCTTCCTGTCCGTGCACCACCTGGGGGTCAAGTCCCTCGCCCGGCACGACCGGGAGATGCTGCGCACGATGCTGCCGTGGCTCCCCTTCGAGACGACCGACGGTCAGCTGTCCCTGGAGGAGTTCGCGCAGCGGCACCCCGTGGTGCACTTCACACGGACGGTCGAGGAGTACCGGCAGGTCGCGCCGATCGCCTCCGCGCAGGGCGTCGGGGTGGTCAACGGCGGTTACACGTACGACAGCGAGCTGGTCGAGGCGCTGCCGTCGGTGCGTCCGGGGACGGTGGTCGCCGAGCTGGACGCGGACACCGTGACCGCGCACCTGGACGCGGTCGACCCGGCCGAGGAGCTGGCGCTGTCCGGCTTCCTCGCGGCCGCGCGGGCGAAGCTCGATCCGCTGGGGTGCGACGTCGCCCTGCGCGCCTTCCATCCGCTGTCCGTGCCCGCGCTGCACCTGGACGACCGGGCGGCCCGGCACGAGCAGGCCCGCACGGAGGCCGAGGAGCAGGCCGACGACCTGTGGGCGGGCATCCTCGGCGCGCTGCGCGGCAGCGCCCCGCGCGCGCGTCTGGTGCTCAACCACCTCAATCCGCTGGTACGGCGGATCAGTTCGCTCGACGACCCGGAGCTGATCGGCACCGCGACCGAGTCGCTGTACGGGCAGGCGCTGCTCATGGCGCAGCGCCCGCTGCGGCCCGCGGACTCGGCGCTGCTGAACCGGGCGTTCATCGGCCTGCTGGAATGGGCCACTCACGGGGAGGGCGGTCACCGATGACCGGGATCACGGACTTCGACGCGCTGCGCCGCGCGATGGCGGAGAACTCCGAGCTGCCGGAGGGCCCGGCCCGCAACGCGCGCGCGGAGCAGCTGCTGGCCGAGGCAGAGAAGCTGAACATCCCGCTCGCCGTGATCGAGGCGCTCGGGCATCAGCTGAAGGTCTACAACTACAGCTCCGAAGCGGACAAGATGTTCGTCCCGTTCGCGCGGCTGCTACGCATGTGGGACGAGCGGCCCGAGGACTTCGACGCGTACGAGACGCACGCGCTGCACTGGGCCTTCAAGTGGATGTCGGCCGGGATGCTGGACCAGCCGCACATCCCGCTCGCCTCGATCGAGAAGTGGCTCGGCGAGATGGAGCACCGCTACCGGCTCGCCGGGCACTCGGAACGGGCCGTGCGCAGTGCCGAGTTCAGCGTGGCCTCGCACATCGGGGACCTGGAGCGCGCCGAGCGGGCGTACGCCGCGTGGCTGGCCGCCGACCGCGACCGGATGGCCGACTGCCGTGCCTGCGAGCTGCACGGGCAGGGGGTGTGGCAGGTCAGTCGGGGCCGGGACGCCGAGGCGCTGGAGCTGTGGCGGCCGGTCGTGGAGGGCGAGTACACCTGCGCGCACGAGCCGCACGCAGTCCTCGCGTCCTCTCTGGCGCCGCTGCTGCGGCTCGGCCGCACGGAGGAGGCCCGCGCCCACCATCTGCGCGGCTTCCGGCTGGTGCGGTCGATGGAGAGCATGCGGGGCGCGTACGCGGACCACGTGGAGTTCTGCGCGCTGTCCGGCAACGAGGCGCGCGGTCTGGAGCTGCTCGCCGAGCGGCCGGCGTACTTCACCGACACCGGGCAGCCGCGCACCGGGATGGACTTCCTGGCCGTGGTGGCCCTGCTGATGGACCGCCTGACCGAGCGGGGGCTCGGGGAGCAGCCGGTGCCCGGCCCGGCCGGACAGGCCTGGACCGCGCGGGAACTGGCCGCGCACGCGCGCGCGGAGGCCCTGGAACTGGCCGCGCGGTTCGACGGGCGCAACGGCTCGTCGCACATCGGCGAGCGAGTACGGGAGCGGATGGATCAGCGCCCGCTGGTGGAGCGGCTGCCGCTCGGGGTGCGCACGGCCGCCGTGCCACGGCCCGTGGCGTCCCCGGCCGCCGCCGCTGCTGCTGCTTCCTCGGCTGCGGAGGGCGAGCCCGGACTGCCCGAGCTGCTCGCGGAGGCCCGGCGGCGGTCGGACGCCCTCGACCCGCGCACCCTGGAGGCGTGGGAGGTGGTCTCCCGGACGGCCGAGGGCGTCGACGAGGGCGTCGAGCTGGACGCGCGCACGCGCGCGGAGCTCGCCGACCACGCGGCGATGGCCGCCGGCCCCGAGGGCGTCGAACAGTTCCACCGGGCCGCCGACCTGTACGCGGAGGCGGGCGATCCCGGCGAGGCGCTGGCCGCACGCGCGCGTGCCGCCTACGTACGCGCGCTGGTCGGCGACATGGACGAGGCGCTCGCGGCGATCACCGAGCCGTACGACGGCGTCCGCGACCTGTACGCCCGGGACGCCACCGGTGTGCGACAGACGGCGTCCGTGCTGATGAGCCGCGCGCGCATCCTGACGCGGCGGATGCACGACGAGGACGCCGGTGACAGTGCCGCCCCCGCCGCCGAGCAGGCCGTGCGCGAGCTGCTGGCGCTCGTCGAGGAGCGCACCGAAGGCGACCTGCGGCTGGCGTCCCGCGCCGCCGAGGGGCGGGCCATGCTCGCGGAGGTCGCGGAGCACACCGGCGACGCGGAGAACGCTGCGGAGCTGTTCCGGCAGGCCGCCGAGCGGTACGTGGCGGCGGGGCTGCCGTGGTTCGCGGCGGAGTACGACGTGCGGGTGGCCGTTCTCGCCGGTGAGCGCGGCGACCTGGCCGAGGCCGAGGAGGCGCTGCGGGCGGCCCTGAAGCACGGCGGGCCGTACGTGGAGGGGGTCGAGCGAGCCCAGCTGCATCTCCGGCTGACCCAGGTCCTCGGGGGCCGGGGCGAGGTCGCCGAGGCCGCGGAGCACGCCCTGGAGGCCGCCCACTGGGCCGACGAGGCAGGCGAGAGCGGCACGCTGGGCGCCTGGGCACGGCACCAGCTGGGCGGCTTCCTGCTGCGGCAGGGACGGTACGCGGAGGCCGCCGAGGTGCTGGAGTCGGCGCTGTCCGACCTGAGCGCCGAGACGCACGGCGACGGCGCGGTCGTACAGGCGCGGTGGTGGCTCGGCGACTGCCTGGGCGAGCTCGGCGAGCACCGGGAGGCCGCCGAGCACCGGCTGCGGGCGGCGGAGATCGCCCGGCACTGGCCCGAGCAGCGCGACCACGCCATGCTGGCCCACCTCGCCGCGGAGTCCCTCAGCCGGGCGGGGCTGCCCGCCGAGGCGGACCAGGCCTACACGCGCGCGGGCGACCTGTGGCGCTCCCTCGGCGACATGGGCGGCCTCGTCCGCACCCTGCGCGCCCGCGCGTGGCTGGCGCTGCGCACCGAGGCCGGGATCGACGGCGCGCGGGAGCTGATGGCGGGCGCGGTCGGGGAGTGCACGGAGGCGTTGGAGGCCTCGGACGACGCTCCGGACGATGCGGCGGACCGGGAACGGCTCACCGCCGAACTCGGCCACACCCACCGGCAGTTCGGCGATCTGCTGGCCCGCTGGGCATCCGCGGAGGACGAGGACGCCGAGGAGGGCGACGAAGCCTGGGACGCCACGTTCCGGGCCGTGTTCGAGGAGGCGCTGGACCAGGTGACGCGGGCCGTCGCGGTGTTCGAGTCCCTGGGGGACGCCGCGCTGCACAGCCGTACGGGCGCCGAGCTCGCCGCGGGCTGGCTGGCGGCCGACCTGGACCGCCCGGCCGAGGCGCTCGCACGCGCGCGTGCGGTGCGGGAGGCCTACGCGGGGGCCGACGAAACGGACGAGACCGTGCTGGCGCGGCGGGCGGAGGCGGACAAGATGCTGACGCTTCCCCAGTAGCCGGAGCGCTGGGACGCGCCGCGGCTCACTCCACGCCGATGAGCAGCAGCGCTCCCTGCCGGCCGCCTCGGTAGACCACCGTGTCGACGGCGAGGTACGCCTCCCGTACGCGGGCTTCGAGGCGGTCGGCGACGGCTTCGGGCGTCTCCTCCCCGAGGACTATGGTGACCAGCTCACCGCCGGCCTGGAGCATGCGCTCCAGGACGGTTTCGGCGGTGGCGGTGACGTCCGAGCCGATCACGGCCACGTCGCCGTCGATGAGGCCGAGGACGTCTCCGGCCTGGCAGATGCCGGCCATGGTCCAGGACTGGTGCTCCGCGACGGCGACCTCGGCGTAGCGGGTCGCACCCGCCGCCGACGTCATCGACACCACGTCCTCGTCGAAGCGGCGCCCCGGTTCGTGTACGGCGAGCGCTGCTATGCCCTGCACCGCGGAGCGCGTCGGGATGAGGGCGACGCGGATGCCGTCCGCGCGGGCCTGCTCGGCGGCCGCGGCCGCGGTGTGACGCAGCTCGGCGTCGTTGGGCAGCAGCACGACCTCGCGCGCGTGGGCGCGTCGTACGGCCTCGGCGAGTTCCCCGCTCGCGGGCGGCTCCCCGGGGCGTGCCAGCACGGTGGTGGCCCCGGCCTCGGTGTACAGCCCGGCCAGGCCCTCGCCGGGCACGACCGCGACGACGGCCCGCTGCACCCGCTCCCGGGGCGTCCGCTCGCCGCCGCCGGTGTGTACGTCGCCGAGCCCGAAGTGGGTGATCCGGATCCGGTACGGCCGCCCGGCCTCGACGCCCGCCTCCACGGCGGCGCCGGCGTCGTCGACGTGCACGTGCACGTTCCACAGCCCGTCGCCGCCGACCACGACGAGGGAGTCACCGAGAGCGTCCAGCCGGTCCCGCAGCCGGGCCACGGCGGCGTCGCCGGCCTCCAGCAGATAGATCACCTCGAAGGCGGGCCCCCCTTGTCCGGCCCCGTCGGCGCACCCTTCCGCCCCTGCGCTCCCGGACATGGGCTCCACGCGCGCGTACGTCTCCTCGACGGGGCCTCCCTGCGGGAGCCCCGCGTCTCCCGGCGCCTCCCCCGTGAACGTCTCCACCAGCGCCGCGAGCACCACCACGAGCCCCCGCCCGCCGGCGTCGACCACCCCCGCCCGCTCCAGGACGGCCAGCTGCCTCGGGGTCGCCGCCAGCGCCGCGCGCGCCCCTTCGTAGGCGGCCCGCGCGACCGCCCCGCAGTCGCCCGCGGCACCCTCGGCGGCGTCGGCGGCCGCCGAGGCGACGGACAGGACGGTCCCCTCGACCGGGTGGGCCACGGCCTGGCGGGCGGAGTCGGCGGCGTGCCGCAGGGCGAGCTGGAGCCCCGGCCCGTCGGCGTGATCCGTATCACCCGCGGCCGGAGCGCCGACGGGCGTCTCGTCGCTCGCGGCGAGCACCTGCGCCATGCCGCGCAGCAGCTGCGCGAGGATCGTCCCGGAGTTGCCGCGCGCCCCGATGAGGGCGCCGTGCGCCATCGCACGTACGGCCTCGGCCGGTGTCGGCCGGGCACCCTCGCCGGCACCCGCCTCGTACCCGGAGAACACGGCCTCGACCGCTGCCGCGGCCGACTCCACCGTCAGGTACAGGTTGGTTCCGGTGTCGCCGTCGGCCACCGGGTACACGTTGATCGCGTCGATCTCCTCGCGCGCCCGCCCGAGCGCCCGGAGCGCGTGACCGCACCAGGTGCGCACCGCGAGAGCATCGAAGAATGTCTGCGGCACCTGCGCCACCTGCGCCTCCTTGAGCTGCTGGACGTGGGACGCAGCGTAGACCCCGGGCCGGTGCCCGCCGGAGGAGGGCCGGGAGCCGGGCCCCGGGCCGCCATGGTAGTTTCGTTGTACGGACGCAGTCGTTGTATGCTGCTCCGGTTGCCCGATCCGAATCGGGCCATCCCCCTGGCAAAGCCACTCAAGATCTCAGATCCTCGGATCTCGGTCCCGGCCTGCCGGGATCAACCGTAAGTGCATCTGAAGTCTTTGGAGTGACCCGTGGCTGCCAACTGCGACGTCTGTGGCAAGGGGCCGGGCTTCGGCAACAACATCTCGCACTCGCACCGCCGTACGTCCCGTCGCTGGAACCCGAACATCCAGCGCGTCCGTACCGTGGTCGGCGGGACGCCGAAGCGCGTGAACGCTTGCACCTCGTGCATCAAGGCCGGCAAGGTCGCGCGCTGACGTACAGCGCGGCCACTGCTGGTTCGCTGCAAAAAGCCGGTCCACCTCTGGGTGGACCGGCTTTTTGCCATCTCCGAGGCCCCGGCCGGTCGATCCCGGAACAGAGGCCCCTGTCACTCCGGGAACCGGGGCCTCTGTCACTGACGTGTCAATCCCGGAACCGCCACCCGTGATCCACGGGCCCGATCCCCGCGCCCAGCGCGAACCCCGCCGCGATCGCCCCGGTGACGTACTCCTTGGCCTCCGTCACCGCCTCCGGCACGGAGCGCCCCTTCGCCAGCCCCGCGGCGATCGCGGAGGCGAGCGTGCAGCCCGTGCCGTGGGTGTGCCGGTTGTCGAACCGCGGCGCCCGCAGCCAGTGCTCCTCGGAGCCGTCGGTCAGCAGGTCGACGGCGTCCCCGGACAGATGGCCGCCCTTGATCAGCACCCAGCGCGGCCCGTACGCCAGCACGGCCGCGGCGGCGTCCCGTAGTTGATCTTCCGACTCGACGTGCACGCCCGTCAGTTGGGCCACCTCGTCGAGGTTCGGGGTGGCCACGGTCGCCACGGGCAGCAGTGCCGTGCGCACCGACTCCAGCGCGGAGACCGCCAGCAGCGAGTCCCCGTGCTTGGAGACCCCGACCGGGTCCACGACCGTCGGCGCGTCCGTCCCCGCGAGCAACTCCGCCACCGCCTCGACCAGTTCGGCCGAGGCCAGCATGCCGGTCTTCACAGCCCGGACGCCGATGTCGTCCACGACGCTGCGGTACTGGGCCCGCACCGCCTCCACCGGCAGCTCCCAAGCGCCCTGCACGCCCAGGGAGTTCTGCGCGGTCACCGCCGTGACCACGCTCATGCCGTGGACGCCGAGCGCGAGCATCGTCTTCAGGTCGGCCTGGATGCCGGCGCCGCCGCCGGAGTCGGAACCGGCCACGCTGAGCACAGTGGGAATCATGACTCGATGTCTCCGAAGTGGTCCCAGCCGCCCTTGCTGGTCCAGGGGGCGCCGTCGACCGTCACGTGGGGCAGCGCCGAGGGGTTGAGGACCTCGCCGATGACCTGCCAGCGGGCCGGAAGCTTCACGTCCGGCGGGAAGGTCGCCACGATCGCGTGGTCCTCTCCCCCGGTCAGCACCCACTGGAGCGGGTCGGCCCCGACGGCCTGCCCGATGTCGTTCATCTGGGTCGGGATGTCGAACGCGCCGGAGCGGATGTCGATGCGGACCTTGCTGGCCTCGGCGATGTGCCCCAGGTCGGCGATCAGCCCGTCGCTCACGTCGCACATGGCGGTCGCGCCCAGCCCGGCCGCCGCGGGACCGGCGTGGTACGGCGGCTCCGGGCGCCGGTGGGCCTCGACGAAGGCGCGCGGCGAACGGAAGCCGCGGGACAGCACCGCATACCCGGCGGCGGACCAGCCCAGCCAGCCGGTCACGGCGACTATGTCGCCGGGCTGCGCGCCCGCCCGCGTCACCGGCTCGTGGCCGCGCAGGTCACCGAGCGCGGTGATCGACACGGTGATCGTGTCGCCGCGCACGACGTCGCCGCCGACGACGGAGGCCCCGGCGACCTGGCACTCGTCGCGCAGGCCGTCCATCAGCTCGGTGGGCCACGTAACCGGGAGTTCGGCGGGGACGACCAGCCCGAGCAGCAGCGCGGTCGGTACGGCGCCCATCGCGGCGATGTCCGCGAGGTTCTGCGCGGCCGCCTTGCGCCCCACGTCGTACGCCGTGGACCAGTCGCGGCGGAAGTGCCGCCCCTCCAGCAGGATGTCGGTGCTCGCCACCACCCGGCGGTCGGGCGCCGCGACCACCGCGGCGTCGTCGCCGGGACCGACCCGGACCGCCGGGGTGGTCGTCAGACGGGAGGTGAGCTCCCTGATGAGCCCGAACTCCCCGAGCTCACCAACAGTGCCCTTCATTGCCCTTTCGCCCCTTCTATGGCTGTCCGTGCCCGCTCGCGCTTCATCGTCGCCCTCGCTACGGTCGAGGTGACCGTCAACCTCTACCGTGCCTGTGCCCCGGCGCGGAGGCGTCGGCCCCCGCAGGTCTCCCCGCGGCGAGCGGCGACGCGATACCGTGGCGTTCCTTTTCCCCACATGATCCTCGTGGCCGCCCTGGAGGTTCCGTGGTACAGGCGTACATCCTGATCCAGACGGAGGTCGGCAAAGCGTCGACCGTCGCCGAGACGATCAGCCAGATCCCTGGAGTCATCCAGGCCGAGGACGTGACAGGACCGTACGACGTCATCGTGCGCGCCCAGGCCGACACCGTCGACGACCTCGGTCGCATGGTGGTCGCGAGGGTCCAGCAGGTGGACGGCATCACCCGCACCCTGACCTGTCCGGTCGTGCATCTCTAGTCCCCGTCTACGCTTGGCCGGTGAACATCTTCCGTCACCGGCCCCTGGGCCTGCTCGCGCCGGCCCTGCTGATCACCGCCGCAGGCTGCTCCTCGGCGGGCGGCGGCGCCACGGTCGAGGTTCCCACTCCGGACGCGAAGGCGGCCGGATCGTGCCGGAACCTGCACACGGCGCTCCCACCGAAGCTGGACGGACTCGACCGCGACGACCCCGGGCCCCGGTCCGTCTACACGGCGGGCTGGGGAAGCCCGGCGATCATACTGCGCTGCGGTGTCGAGCGGCCCAAGGAGATGAACGACCCGGAGGCCGACGGGGTCGGCGTGAACGGTGTCGACTGGCTGCTGCAGAAGCAGGACGACGGGTCCTTCCGCTTCACCACCACGCTGCGCGAGGCGTACGTCGAGGTGACGATCCCGAAGGACCGCACCGCGCACGGACTGGCACCGCTGACCGACCTGGCGAAGCCCATCAAGAAGGCGATCCCCGAAGGGATCGCCCACTGAATCCCGCGCGGCCCGAATCCCGCGTCGCCGGACGTGGCCTCGCTCAGCGCAGCCCGGTGGACCTGCGCAGGGCCGCCTGCACCAGGCGGTCCACCAGCTCGGAGTAGCTGATCCCCGCCGCCTGCCACATCTGCGGGTACATCGAGATCGGCGTCATGCCGGGCATCGTGTTGATCTCGTTGATCACGAACTCGCCGTCCTCGGTGAGGAAGAAGTCCGCACGGACCAGGCCCTCGCAGGAGGTCGCCTCGAAGGCCTCCACCGCGAGCCGCTGCACCTCGGCGGTCTCCTCGTCCGTCAGCGGCGCGGGCACGATGCCGGGCGTCGAGTCGATGTACTTCGCCTCGAAGTCGTAGTACGTGTGCGTCTCGGGGGAGGGGATCTCGGAGGGCACGGACGCGCGCGGGCCGTCCTCGAACTCCAGGACACCGCACTCGATCTCGCGGCCGCGCAGCGCGGCCTCCACGATGATCTTCGGGTCGTGCCGCTGGGCCTCGGCGATCGCCTCGTCCAGGCCGGACAGGTCCTCGACCTTGGTGATGCCGATCGACGAGCCCGCGCGCGCGGGCTTCACGAACAGCGGCCAGCCGTGCTCGCCGGCGAGATCGACGATCTTCTTGCGGGCGCCCGCCTCGTCCTGTGCCCACTCGCGCGGCCGGATCACCACGTACGGGCCCACCTTGAGCCCGTAGGAGGTGAACACCCGCTTCATGTACTCCTTGTCCTGGCCGACGGCCGAGGCGAGCACGCCCGCGCCCACGTACGGGACGCCGGAGAGCTCCAGGAGGCCCTGCAGGGTGCCGTCCTCGCCGTACGGGCCGTGCAGCACCGGGAAGACCACGTCGACCTCGCCGAGGGCCTTGGGCACGGAGCCGGGCTCGCTGAAGACGACCTCGCGGTCGGAGGGGTCGAGGGGGAGCAGCACGGCTCCCTCGCCCGACTCCGCCAGTTCCTCGACGTCGGGCGTCCGGCGGTCGCTGATGGCCATGCGCTCGGGCTCGTCGGCGGTGAGCGCCCAGCGGCCGTCGCGGGTGATGCCGATCGGCAGGACGTCGTACTTGGTCCGGTCGATGGCGCTCAGCACGGCGCCGGCGGTGACCACGGAGATCCCGTGTTCGGAGCTGCGACCGCCGAACACGACGGCCACGCGCGGCTTGCGAGACGGCTGCTCAGGGCTCTGGGGGAGGTTCTCGGTGCTCATATCGCGATGAGCGTACCCGTTGGTAGAGCCCTGAGACAGCGTCCACCCGCGAGCGAGCCGGAGGGAGCGCCGGTGCCGCGGGGTGCGTTCGCTCAGCGTCGTTCGGGCTTCGCGCTGCGCGACATCAGCTCCTTGAGGGCGACCACCGGCGGCTTGCCCTCGTGCACGATGTCCACGACCGTCTCCGCGATGGGCATCTCGACGCCGTGCCGACGGGCCAGATCCACCACGGACTCGCAGGACTTGACGCCCTCGGCGGTCTGCTTGGTGACCGCGATGGTCTCCTCCAGGGTCATGCCCCGGCCGAGGTTGGTGCCGAAGGTGTGGTTGCGCGAGAGCGGCGAGGAGCAGGTGGCCACCAGGTCGCCCAGGCCCGCGAGTCCGGAGAAGGTCAGCGGGTCGGCGCCGAGCGCGACGCCGAGCCGGGTGGTCTCGGCGAGCCCGCGCGTGATGAGCGAGCCCTTGGCGTTGTCGCCGAGCCCCATGCCGTCGGCGATGCCGACCGCGAGACCGATCACGTTCTTGACGGCGCCGCCGAGTTCGCAGCCGACGACGTCGGTGTTGGTGTACGGCCGGAAGTACGGCGTGTGGCAGGCGGCCTGGAGCCGCCGGGCGACCACCTCGTCGGTGCAGGCGACCACGGCCGCGGCGGGCATCCGCGCGGCGATCTCCCGGGCGAGGTTGGGCCCGGTGACCACGGCGATGCGGTCCTGGCCGACCTTGGCGACGTCCTCGATGACCTCGCTCATCCGCATCGTGGAGCCGAGTTCGACGCCCTTCATGAGGGAGACGAGCACGGTGTCGGGCGCGAGCAGCGGAACCCATTCCGCGAGGTTGGCGCGCAGAGTCTGGGAGGGCACCGACAGCACCGTGAAGTCGGCGCCGGCGGCGGCCTCGGCGGGGTCGGTGGTGGCCCGCAGGTTCTCCGGAAGTTCGACGCCGGGGAGGTAGTCGGGGTTCGTCCGGCCGGAGTTGATCGCGTCGACGACCTCCGGGCGCCGCCCCCACAGGGTGACCTCGCACCCGGCGTCGGCCAGCACCATGCCGAACGCCGTACCCCATGAACCGGCGCTGAAGACGGCCGCCTTGACGGGCTCGCTCACTTGCCGCTGTCCCCTTCCCCGACGGTCTCCGTCTGCGTTTCCCGCACGGTCTGCGCCTGCGTCCGGCGCCGCTGCTCGATCCGCTCGCGGCGCGGGTCGTAGGGCGTCTCGGGCGCCTTCTCGCCGCGGATCTCCTCCAGGTGGCGCGTGACGGCGGCCATGATGACCTCCGTGGCCTCCTTGAGGAGTTCCGCGCTCATCTCCTGGTCGTAGAAGCGCGACAGGTCAACGGGCGGGCCCGCGAGCACGTGATGGGTCTTGCGCGGCCAGAGGTGGGGCTTCTTGGCGTACGGCGGCAGCAGTTCGTTGCAGCCCCACTGTGCGACGGGAATCACCGGGCACTTGGTCTGCAGGGCCACGCGCGCGGCACCGGTCTTGGCGGTCATGGGCCAGCCGTCGGGGTCGCGGGTCAGGGTGCCCTCGGGGTAGAAGGCGACGCACTCACCGCGCTCGACGGCGTCGATCGCGGCCCGGAACGCGCTCAGCGCGTCGGTGCTCTCGCGGTAGACGGGGATCTGCCCGGTGCCGCGCATCGCGGCGCCGATGAAGCCCTTCTTGAAAAGCCCGCTCTTCGCCAGGAATCGCGGCACACGGCCGGTGTTGTACTGGTAGTGCGCGTACGCGAACGGATCCACATGGGAATTGTGGTTCACCGCGGTGATAAATCCGCCTTCGGCCGGCATGTGCTCCATTCCACGCCAGTCCCGCTTGACCAGAACCACGAGTGGTGGTTTGCAGATCATCGCGGCGAAGCGGTACCAGAAGCCGATTCTGCGGCGGGGCACGCGAACACCTTCCTCTAGAGCCTGGGGGGCCGCACAAGTGTCGCCCCAGGCCGCCGGTCTGTCGAGAACACGGTACGCCCGCCCGTCCCGCACCACGGCCGTTCCAGGGAGCTCGGCACCACTCCCCCGGCCAGGGCCGCCCGATGCGCTGGGTGACAATGAGCGCGACAAGGGAGGGACGGTACGGCGGTGCAGTGGACCTTGGTCATCCCTGTGAAGCCCCTGGCGCGGGCGAAGAGCAGGCTCTCCGACACCGCCGACGACGGGCTGCGCCCGGGACTGGCCCTCGCGTTCGCGCAGGACACGGTGGCGGCGGCGCTGGCCTGCCCGGCGGTCCGGGATGTGGCGGTCGTCACGAACGACGCCCTCGCCGGCCGTGAACTGGCCGCGCTGGGCGCCGCGATCGTCGCGGACGAGCCACGAGGCGGCCTGAACGCCGCCCTGGCGCACGCGGCGACGGTCGCACGGACATCGCGTCCCGCATCCCCGGTGGCGGCCCTGAACGCCGATCTGCCGGCACTGCGCCCCCTGGAATTGTCACGCGTACTGGACACCGCGGCGGAATTCCCGCGCGCATTTCTCGCCGATGCGGCAGAAATAGGAACGACATTGCTGGCGGCGGCCTCGGGCCGGGAATTGCGACCGGCTTTCGGCACCGATTCCCGGGCCCGCCATCGCGCGTCGGGGGCCGCGGAACTCCGACTGGACGCGGTGGATTCGGTACGACAGGACGTGGACACCGGAGCCGATCTGCGGGCGGCGCTGGCGCTGGGCGTGGGGCCGCGCACGGCGGCCGCGGCCGCACGGCTGCTGATCCCCGGACAGTGACCCCGCAGCAGTGGTCCCTGAGCAACGGTCCCTGACCGATAGGGCAGGCCACGGGACAGGCAGTAGGCTGCCGACATGCAGGCGACCGCATACACGTACGACCCCGAAACCCGCAGCGGACAGGTGCTCCTGGACGACGGCACCCCGGTGCCCTTCGACGCCCCGGCGTTCGACGCGGGCGGACTGCGGCTGCTGCGGCCGGGACAGCGGGTGCGGATCGAGACGGAGGGCTCGGGAGAGGGCCTGCGGATCACGCTGGTCACGCTGCAGACGCTCTGAGCGCCTGCGGACGCCCCCCGAAAACGCCGCGGGCCGGACTCCCTCGGGAGTCCGGCCCGGCGCGTGAGTGCCCCGTGTGCCTCCTACGCCTTGCGGGCGGTGGCCTTCTTGGCGGTGGTCTTGCGGGCCGTCGACTTCTTGGCCGGGGCCTTCTTCGCGGTGACCTTCTTCGCCGGAGCCTTCTTGGCCGCCGTCTTCTTCGCGGTGGCCTTCTTGGCGGTGGTCTTCTTCGCGGCCGCCGTGGTCTTCTTGGCGGTCGTCTTCTTGGCCGTCGCCTTCTTCGCGGCGGCCTTCTTGGCCGTGGTCTTCTTGGCCGCCGCCTTCTTCGCCGCGGCCTTCTTGGCGGTGGCCTTCTTCGCGGCCGCCTTCTTGACGGTCACGGCAGCGCCACCGGTCAGGCTGCCCTTGGGCGCCTTCTTGACGGCGACCTCGCCGCCGCGCGGCAGCTTCTTCGAGCCGCTCACCAGGTCCTTGAAGCCCTGACCGGCGCGGAAGCGCGGCACGGACGTCTTCTTGACCCGAACCCGCTCTCCCGTCTGGGGGTTACGGGCGTAGCGAGCGGGGCGGTCCACCTTCTCGAAGGACCCGAAGCCGGTGACCGAGACCCGGTCGCCCGCGACAACCGCGCGAACGACGGCGTCCAGGACCGCGTCCACGGCATCGGCGGCCTGCTGGCGGCCCCCCATCTTGTCGGCAATCGCTTCTACGAGCTGCGCCTTGTTCACGTCTTCCCCTTCGGAGACATTGCCAGAACGAAAGTGTTCAAGCTTTTTCGCACGTTAGGCAGATATATACCGCAAATCAAACACGAAACGGGCTAATCACCCTTGTGCCGCAACGGACTCGGCTCTCTCGGACTTGTTCAGCGTTCCTCTTGCGGGAATCGACCCTCGTCGAGGTCAGCGATGAACCGATCGAGACGCCTTGCCGCATCGGCGAGATCGTGCTTGGCCACGGCCGTAATGACCAGCAGCTTCCGGGTCAGCGCCATCCGTACGCCCTCCGGGACTTGCAGTGCGCGCACTCTTGCGTGCGCTTCCTTCAGCTGGTCCGCGACCGCCGTATAGAGCTCGAGTTGGCCGTCGTGTTCCATGCACAGATTGTGCCATCTGGGGCGAGTTGTCGCCTGCGCAGGGGGCAACTGCCGTCTCCAACGGCGTTGCGCGGCCGCCCGGAAGCGATGCGTCCGGAACCCGTCTACCCGGCCAATCAGCCTTTCAACGTGGGAAGTTGCGGACCTCGACGCACCACCCCGGAGGGGTACGGGGCCGAACATGGCTGTACCCCCGATCGTGGCGATCGGGGGTACAGACGGGGTGTTGCGGTGGCCGAAAGTCGACGCTGGGGCGCCCTTGGTTCAGACCTTGACCGTCCGCGGCTTGTACGCGGGGCGCTTGGCCTCGTAGGAGGCGATGTCGGCCTCGTTCTGCAGGGTGATGGAGATGTCGTCCAGCCCGTTCAGCAGCCGCCAGCGGGAGTTCTCGTCCAGCTCGAAGGAGGCGGTGACGCCCTCGGCGCGCACCTCACGGGCTTCGAGGTCGACCGTGATCGCCGCCTGCGGGTCCTTCTCCGTGAGCTCCCACAGCGCGTCCACGGTCTTCTGCTCCAGCACCACCGTGAGCAGGCCGTTCTTCAGCGAGTTACCGCGGAAGATGTCGGCGAAACGGGAGGAGATCACCGTCTTGAAGCCGTAGTTCTGCAGGGCCCAGACGGCGTGCTCGCGCGAGGAGCCGGTGCCGAAGTCGGGCCCGGCGACCAGGACGGTCGCGCCCTGCCGCTCCGGGAGGTTGAGCACGAACTCCGGGTCCTTGCGCCAGGCCTCGAACAGCCCGTCCTCGAAACCGTCCCGCGTGACCTTCTTGAGCCAGTGAGCAGGGATGATCTGGTCGGTGTCGACGTTGGAGCGGCGCAGCGGCACGGCACGGCCGGTGTGCGTGGTGAAGGCTTCCATGGCTCTCAGACTCCAGCGGGCGTAGGGGCGTCGGCGGACAGGTCGGCGGGGGACGCGAGGTGGCCGAGGACCGCGGTGGCGGCCGCGACCTGCGGCGACACCAGGTGCGTACGGCCGCCCTTGCCCTGCCGGCCCTCGAAGTTGCGGTTGGAGGTGGACGCGGAGCGCTCACCCGGGGCCAGCTGGTCGGGGTTCATGCCGAGGCACATCGAGCAGCCCGCGTGCCGCCATTCGGCGCCGGCCTCCTTGAAGACGACGTCCAGGCCCTCGGCGACGGCCTGCAGCCCCACGCGCGCGGAGCCCGGGACGACCAGCATCCGTACGCCGTCGGCGACTTTGCGGTTCTTGAGGATCTCGGCGGCGGAGCGCAGGTCCTCGATGCGGCCGTTGGTGCAGGAGCCTACGAAGACGGTGTCCACGGTGATGTCGCGCAGCGGCTGTCCGGCGCTCAACCCCATGTATTCCAGGGCCTTTTCGGCGGCCAGCCGCTCCGAAGCGTCTTCGTACGAAGCCGGATCGGGGACCGCGGCCGAAAGCGGCGCGCCCTGGCCGGGGTTGGTGCCCCAGGTGACGAACGGCGCGAGCGCGTCCGCGTCGATGACGACCTCGGCGTCGAAGACCGCGTCGTCATCGGTGCGCAGGGTCTTCCAGTACTCCACCGCGGCGTCCCAGTCCGCTCCCTCGGGGGCGTGCGGGCGGCCCTCGAGGTAGGCGAACGTGGTCTCGTCGGGGGCGATCATGCCGGCGCGGGCACCGGCCTCGATCGACATGTTGCAGATGGTCATGCGGGCCTCCATCGAGAGCTTCTCGATGGCGGAGCCGCGGTATTCCAGGATGTAGCCCTGGCCGCCGCCCGTACCGATCCGCGCGATGATCGCCAGGATCAGGTCCTTGGCCGTGACGCCCTCGGGCAGTTCGCCCTCGACCGTGATGGCCATGGTCTTCGGGCGGGCCAGCGGCAGCGTCTGGGTGGCCAGCACGTGCTCCACCTGCGAGGTGCCGATGCCGAACGCCAGCGCACCGAAGGCGCCGTGCGTGGAGGTGTGCGAGTCACCGCAGACGACCGTCGTACCGGGCTGGGTCAGGCCCAGCTGCGGGCCGACCACGTGCACGACGCCCTGCTCGACGTCGCCGAGCGAGTGCAGCCGTACGCCGAACTCGGCGCAGTTCTTGCGCAGCGTCTCCAGCTGGGCCCGCGAGACCGGGTCCGCGATGGGCTTGTCGATGTCGAGGGTCGGGGTGTTGTGATCCTCGGTGGCGATGGTGAGGTCGAGACGGCGGACCGGTCGGCCGTTCTTCCTGAGGCCGTCGAAGGCCTGCGGGCTGGTCACCTCGTGCAGCAGGTGCAGATCGATGAAGAGGAGGTCGGGCTCGCCTTCGGCGCGCCGGACGACATGGTCGTCCCAGACCTTCTCCGCCAGTGTCCTACCCATCGCTTCTTCCCCTTTTTCGGCTCGTTCGCCTCCGGGGCGCTCCGGGTCGGTGCCGGGAGGCCGATCGCGCCCGGCCCTTCGGGCCTGGGCGCGTTCGGGCCCTCGACACCGGCGCGCCCTGCGGCTCACTCGCGCTGTTCGCGGGCATCTGTCACCGGTCCCGCGCGTTGCGGGCCGCCGTGTTGTCCAGAGTGGCGCGTTCCACGAAATAATGAACTTGCGTTTCACAGAGTGAGACGTGAATATCGTTTCATGGACAACAGTAGCGGCGTCGGCGTTCTGGACAAGGCAGCCCTCGTCCTGAGCGCTCTGGAGTCCGGTCCGGCCACCCTCGCGGGTCTGGTCGGGGCCACCGGACTGGCACGACCCACGGCCCACCGGCTGGCCGTGGCCCTGGAACACCACCGCATGGTGGCACGCGACATGCAGGGACGGTTCATCCTCGGACCACGCCTGTCCGAGCTGGCCGCGGCGGCGGGCGAGGACCGGCTGCTGGCCACGGCGGGCCCGGTGCTCACCCACCTCAGGGACGTGACCGGCGAGAGCGCGCAGCTCTACCGGCGCCAGGGTGACATGCGGATCTGCGTGGCCGCGGCGGAACGGCTGTCCGGCCTGCGAGACACGGTCCCGGTCGGCTCCACGCTCACCATGAAGGCGGGCTCCTCGGCGCAGATCCTCATGGCCTGGGAGGAGCCGGAGCGCCTGCACCGCGGTCTGCAGGGCGCCCGCTTCACGGCGACGGCCCTGTCGGGCGTACGGCGCCGGGGCTGGGCCCAGTCCATCGGCGAGCGCGAGCCGGGCGTCGCGTCCGTCTCCGCGCCGGTGCGCGGCCCGTCGAACCGCGTGGTGGCCGCGGTCTCCGTCTCCGGCCCCATCGAGCGCCTGACGCGTCACCCGGGCCGTATGCACGCCCAGGCGGTCATCGACGCCGCCGCCCGCCTCTCCGAGGCGCTGCGCCGCTCGGGCTGACCCGGGCACCTTCGGACACGTCACCGGGGAGGGCCGGCCTCAACGCCGCGGCAGACCCTCCCCGACTCCCCCGTCAGGCCCTTCTCGACTGCTGCCACCGACGGCGAGCGATGCGCGGCCGGGACTCCGAACTGCTCGTGCTCCACGCCTGGTTGGCGCACGAGGCGGTGCCGGGCGCGGGAACGCCGAAGGCCCTCCACCGAAGTGGAGGGCCTTCGAACTGCGTACCCCCGACCGGATTCGAACCGGCGCTACCGCCTTGAGAGGGCGGCGTGCTAGGCCGCTACACAACGGGGGCGAGGATCAAGCGTTTCCGCTGATCCGAGCTGGTCTACCTGGACTCGAACCAAGACTAACTGAACCAGAATCAGCCGTGCTGCCAATTACACCATAGACCAATGTGGTTTAGACCAGCAGTACCCCCGACCGGATTCGAACCGGCGCTACCGCCTTGAGAGGGCGGCGTGCTAGGCCGCTACACAACGGGGGCCCTAGCGATCCCGAGTTGATCGAGATCAGTACCCCCGACCGGATTCGAACCGGCGCTACTGCCTTGAGAGGGCAGCGTGCTAGGCCGCTACACAACGGGGGCTTGCGGATGTGATCCGCGAGTGCAGATGAGCTCTGCGAGCTGGCCTACCTGGACTCGAACCAAGACTAACTGAACCAGAATCAGTCGTGCTGCCAATTACACCATAGGCCACTGGAACGCAAGCCCCTGCGGGGATTTTGTTCTAGCTGCGCCTCCGGACCCGGCCTTTCGGCCCGCTCCCCGGCGGCGCAGAAAGAACATTACCCGAAGGTGGACGGGGCTCCAAAACGGGTATCCGCGCGGACGAGCGCGGGGAGTTCGGCGAGGCTGGAGATCCGGTACCGCCCGACGGTCGCGGCGCCGCCCTCGTACGCCCCGTCACGACCGGCATACGCCCCGTCCCGGGCGATCCACACGGACAGCAGCCCGGCCTCGGCGGCGCCCCGCCCGTCGATCTCCGGATGGTCACCGACGTACGCCACCTCGTGCGGAGGCAGGTCGAGCGCCGCGCAGGCCGCCAGGAAGGCGCCGGCCTCCGGCTTGGACACACCGAGCTCGGCGGCGCACAGCACGGCCTCGAAGCGGTCGCGGACGCCGAGGGTGCGGAGCTTGTACTCCTGGACCTTGAGGCTCGAGTTGGACAGCACCGCGTGCCGGTGGCTGGCGGCGAGGGTGTCCAGGGCGGGCAGGACGTCCGGGAACAGGGCCCAGGCGGCCTCGTAGTGGACGATGTAGCGCCGGAGCCAGTCATCGGCGTCGGCGTCGCTCAGCGGCGCGTCCAGGAACTCCCGCACCCGGTCCCGCCGCTGCTCCTCGAAGGTGGCCTTGCCCGCCCCGAAGCGGGCCCACTGCCGGTCGGTGACCTCCCGCCACCGCTCCATGGCCCGCTCCACGGAGCCGGGCCCGTCGACCAGCCCCTCGGCCGACAGGTGCGCCCGCATCCCGGCCCGGTCCGCGGACGTGTAGTCGAACAGCGTGTCGTCGACGTCCCAGACCACGGCGCGGATGCTCATGGGGCGACGGTAACCCGATCGAGTGGTGCGCGTCCGGGGTTCGGCGGCACGCCGTTCCCGAAGGCGCCCGCATGCGTGAGGGGCGGCACCCGGAGTCACCGGGTGCCGCCCCTCACCGCTGCTCGGCTTACGCGGCCAGCTTCGCCAGCGCCGCGTCGATCCGGGCCAGCGTCTTCTCCTTGCCCAGGACCTCCAGGGACTCGAAGAGCGGCAGGCCGACCGTGCGGCCGGTGACGGCCACGCGGACCGGGGCCTGGGCCTTGCCCAGCTTGAGGCCGTGGGCCTCGCCGGCGGCCAGGACGGCCTCCTTCAGGGACTCGGCGGAGGTCCAGTCGGCGGCCTCCAGCTTCTCCCGGGCCGTACGGAGCAGGGCGTCGGAGCCCTCCTTCATGGCCTTCGCCCAGCTCGCCTCGTCGAAGACCGGCTCGGGCAGGAACAGGAAGTCGACGTTGTCCGTGATCTCCGACAGGACCTTGAGGCGGGTCTGCGCGTGCGGCGCGATCGCCTCCCACTTCGTCTCGTCGAAGTCCTCGGGCGCCCAGGGGGCGACGGGGGCCTGCAGCCACGGGCGGCAGCGCTCCGTGAAGTCCTTGACGTCCAGCAGCCGGATGTGGTCGGCGTTGATCGCCTCGCACTTCTTCAGGTCGAAGCGCGCCGGGTTGGGGTTCACGTCGGAGATCTCGAAGGCCGCGACCATCTCGGCGATCGAGAAGATGTCCTGGTCCGCCGAGAGCGACCAGCCCAGCAGGGAGAGGTAGTTGAGCAGGCCCTCGGGCAGGAAGCCGCGCTCGCGGTAGAGGTTCAGCGACGACTCCGGGTCACGCTTCGACAGCTTCTTGTTGCCCTCGCCCATCACGTACGGCAGGTGGCCGAACTCCGGGGTCCGGTTCGCGATGCCCAGCTCCATCAGCGCCTTGTACAGGGCGACCTGGCGCGGGGTGGAGGAGAGCAGGTCCTCGCCGCGCAGGACATGGGTGATGTCCATGAGCGCGTCGTCGACCGGGTTCACCAGCGTGTACAGCGGGGCGCCGTTGGCGCGCACGATGCCGTAGTCCGGCACGTTCTCCGGGGTGAACGTCAGCTCGCCGCGGACCAGGTCCGTGAAGGTGATCGTCTCGTCGGGCATGCGGAAGCGGACGATCGGGGTACGGCCCTGGGCCTTGTACTCCTCGACCTGCTCGGCGCTCAGGTCACGGCAGTGGCCGTCGTAGCCGGACGGCTTGCCGGCGGCGCGGGCGGCCTCGCGGCGGGTGTCCAGCTCCTCCTGGGAGCAGTAGCAGTAGTAGGCGTGGCCGGCGTCGAGCAGCTTCTGGGCGACGTCCTTGTAGATGTCCATGCGCTGCGACTGGCGGTACGGCGCGTGCGGGCCGCCGACCTCGGGGCCCTCGTCCCAGTCGAAGCCCAGCCAGCGCATCGCGTCGAGCAGCTGGTTGTACGACTCCTCGGAGTCGCGGGCCACGTCGGTGTCCT
This sequence comes from Streptomyces sp. NPDC046805, assembly GCF_040645355.1. Lineage (NCBI taxonomy): Bacteria > Bacillati > Actinomycetota > Actinomycetes > Kitasatosporales > Streptomycetaceae > Streptomyces > Streptomyces sp. NPDC046805. Next base: position 126,191 of record NZ_JBEYYC010000005.1, read on the forward strand.
CGATGCGGAACACCAGGGTGCCCTGGTGGTGGCGCGCGAACGCCCAGTTGAACAGGGCGGTGCGGACCAGGCCCACGTGGGGGTTACCGGTGGGCGAGGGGCAGAAACGGACGCGTACGGGTGTGCCGGATGCGCTAGCCACGCTTTACAACCTTGTTGGTGAGAGTGCCGATGCCTTCGATGGTGACGGCGACCTCGTCGCCGACACTCAGGGGGCCGACACCTGCCGGGGTGCCGGTGAGGATGACGTCGCCGGGGAGCAGCGTCATGGCCTCGGAGATGTTGACGATCAGGTCCGCGATGGGATGGATCATCTGGCTGGTGCTGCCGAGCTGCCGCTGCTCACCGTTGACGGTGGTCTGGATGGTCAGGTCGTTCGCGGCGGCGAGGTCGATGTCCGTCTCCACCCAGGGGCCGAGCGGGCAGGACGTGTCGAAGCCCTTGGCCCGGGCCCACTGCTTCTCGCGCTTCTGGACGTCGCGCGCGGTGATGTCGTTGGCGCAGGTGTAGCCGAGGACGACGTCCTGGACGCGCTCCCGCGGGACCTCGCGGCACATGCGGCCGATCACGACGGCGAGCTCGCCCTCGTAGTCCAGCTGCTGGGTGAACGGCGGGTACTGGATCTCGTCGCCGGAGCCGATGACCGAGGTCGACGGCTTGAAGAAGGCGAACGGCGCCTCGGGCGCCTCGTTGCCCAGCTCCTTCGCGTGCTCCGCGTAGTTGCGGCCGAAGGCCACGACCTTGTTGGGCAGCACCGGCGGGAGCAGCCTGACCTTGCTCAGCGGCACCTTCGTGCCGGAGAGCTCGTATTCCGCGAACGGGATGCCCTTGATGATGTCGAGGACGAGTTCGTCCTGCTTGTCACCCTCGACCGCGCCGAAGGCGACGTTCCCGTCGATGGAGAACCTGGCGATGCGCACGGGATCCTTGCGCCCCTTCACTGAAGACCGAGCCGGCTGGAGTCTGACGCTCCAGGCTAACGCGGCAGGGGCGCCGCGACCTCGCGCATTACGGCATACGACGAAGGGCGCCGCTCCGGAGAGGGCGCCCTTGACATCCGCTCGGCCGCGTTGAACTCCGCGGGGCTTCCGGGCGTACTACTCCGCGACGAAGGCCGCGACCGGGATCTCCATGAGGACGGTGCGCCGCGGGTTGGCGGTCTGGGCGGGGAGGTCGACGGAGTGCTCCGGCAGCTGGGGGATCTGCAGTTCCCCGGCGTCGTCGAGGTGCGCCAGAGTCGTGCGACGCGGGTTGGCTATGTTGCGGAACATCATCGTCTTCACGGTGTTACGGACCCTGTCCTCAGGTGGAGTTGGCAGTGAGCGCCCTCTTGTAAAGCGTCAGGCTAAACATGCAATTCCCCGCCGAAGCCGTGAATTGCCCGGGATCAGCGTGTGAGTTTGCTCACGAATCCGCGCGCATTTCGGTCAATTCCGACCGGAGATCCCCTTCGGCGAAACGGACATTGCCTCTCCGAAGGCTGCATTCCGCTCCTGATCATGGCGACTGGGACAGCCGCCGCGCGCTGGCGACTCGCAGGAATAAGTCCGTAATGTACGAGATCGATTTCCACGCGTCGTAATGCCACAATCACGAACCGTCACGGTTGTCGCGGCCTGACACACGGGCCTTGTTGGAGATCCGGCACTGTGCTGGAATTCCACGGACCGCCGCAGGATCGAGCCGGCGCACGGGGGCGCGCAACAGCGCCGAGTGGCGGCGAGATGGGGGGAGCCGGCGCCGGTTGCCGACGATCACCCGGTGGGCGTATTCAGGGCGCTCTCCACAACGCCGACACCGTGTCCTTCCGTTCACGCGGAGGGGCGCCTGGTCCAGAGGTTGCGACGCTAGTGCAGGGACGTTTCAAGAGGGATGGCAGCGCTCCGGCGGAGCCGGAGACGCGTGGCGGGACCGACCGCGGTTCCTCGCCCCAGCACGCCCCGACCCAGGGCACGACCCAGTCCGTCGACGGCAGTCGGCGCTCCGGTCGCTCCGGCGCGCCGTCCGCGCCGAGCCCCGCTCCGGCGGTGCAGCCCCCGAAGGGCCCGAGCGGCCCCGGCTCGCGCGTGGCGCTGCGCAACTGGCGCATCTCCACGCGCCTGGTGTCGCTGCTCGCGCTCCCCGTGGTCGCGGCCACGTCGCTGGGTGCGCTGCGCATCAACGACTCCATGGACGACATCCAGCAGCTCGACAACATGAAGCTGCTGACGGACATGACCAAGCAGGCGACCCAGCTGGCCGCCGCGCTCCAGGAGGAGCGCGACCAGTCCGCCGGTCCCCTCGCGCACGGGCAGAGCGCCTCCAACTACACGGTCAAGGGCTACCAGCAGCGCACGGACCGCGCCCGCAAGAGCTTCGAGGACACCTCGGAGGAGATCGACGCGGCGAGCAAGGACGGTCAGCTCCAGGGCGTCCGTGACAGCCTCGTCGGCCTGACCGGCCAGCTGGAGAGCCTCGCCAAGATCCGCCGGGCCGCCTACCAGTCGAAGGACAACTCGACGCAGACGGTCGAGGCGTACCACCGGCTGATCACCCAGCTGGTCGACCTCTCGCAGGACATGGCGGAGGCGTCCAGCAACCCGGAGATGATCCAGCGCACCCGCGCCCTGGCGGCCTTCTCCACCGCCAAGGAGTACGCGTCCGTGCAGCGTGCCGTCCTGGCCGCGGCCCTGCCCGCCAACAACACGACGGGCGGCAAGCTCTCCGAGAACGACCGGCTGTACGCCGAGTCGGCGCTGCAGAGCGAAGGCTCGGAGATCAGGATCTTCCGGCAGATCTACTCCGACGAGGGCGCCGAGGAACTCCTCAAGCCCATCGACGAGGGCAACCCCACCATCGAGGCCGCGAACACCTATGCCAAGCGCGCCCTCGGCCAGGAGGAGGGCCTCTCCGGGCTGCCCAAGCGCTCCTACCGGGACTGGGTGGACGACAGCTCCACCAAGATCCAGCAGATGAAGAACATCGAGCAGCAGCTGCTCGAGGACATGGAGCAGAAGGCCCGCGAGCTGAAGTCGTCCTCCGAGCAGGAAGCCATCATCTCCGGTGTGCTGATCCTGCTGGTGCTCGGCGTCTCGCTGGTCGGCGCCTTCGTCGTGGCCCGCTCCATGATCCGCTCGCTGCGCCGGCTCCAGGACACCGCGACCAAGGTCGCCCAGGACCGCCTGCCCGAGCTGGTCAAGCAGCTGTCCGAGTCCGACCCGCAGGACGTCGACACGTCCGTGGAGTCGGTCGGTGTGCACTCCAAGGACGAGATCGGCCAGGTGGCCACGGCCTTCGACGACGTGCACCGCGAGGCCGTCCGCCTCGCCGCCGAGCAGGCCCTGCTGCGGGGCAACGTCAACGCGATGTTCACCAACCTCTCGCGCCGCTCCCAGGGCCTCATCCAGCGTCAGCTGTCGCTCATCTCCGAACTGGAGTCCCGCGAGGCCGACCCGGACCAGCTGTCCTCGCTGTTCAAGCTCGACCACCTCGCGACGCGCATGCGCCGTAACGGTGAGAACCTCCTCGTCCTCGCCGGTGAGGAGCCCGGCCGCCGCTGGACCCGCCCGGTCCCGCTGGTCGACGTGCTCCGCGCCGCCGCGTCCGAGGTGGAGCAGTACGAGCGCATCGAGCTCGCCGCGGTCCCGACCACCGAGGTCGCCGGCCGCGTCGTCAACGACCTCGTGCACCTGCTCGCCGAGCTGCTCGAGAACGCGACCTCCTTCTCCTCGCCGCAGACCAAGGTCAAGGTCACCGGTCACGCGCTGCCCGACGGCCGCGTGCTGATCGAGATCCACGACACCGGTATCGGCCTGTCCCCCGAGGACCTCGCCGCGATCAACGAGCGGCTCGCCTCGCCGCCCACGGTGGACGTCTCCGTCTCCCGCCGCATGGGTCTGTTCGTGGTCGGCCGTCTGTCGCAGCGCCACGGCATCCGCATCCAGCTGCGCCCGTCCGACTCCGGTGGTACGACCGCGCTGGTCATGCTGCCCGTCGACGTCGCCCAGGGCGGCAAGAAGCCCGCTCCGGGCAAGGGCGGCGCCGGCGGCGCAGGCGGTCCGGCCGCCGCTGCGGCCGCCGCGGGCGCGGCCGCTGCCCGCCGTGGCGGCGGTCAGGGCGGCGGTCCCCTCGGGGCCGGCGCACCCGCCGGAGGTGGACGTCTCGGTGCCGCCGCCCCGCGCGGCCAGGTCGGCGCCGGTCAGGGCCCGCGGGCCGAGCTGCCCGGCACGGGCCAGGGCGGCCGTCCGGGCGGGCCCGGCGGAGCGCGCGGAGCGCAGGGTCCGGCGGCGCCTCAGCAGGGCCGCCCGCAGCAGGACCTCTTCGGCGGCGGTTTCGGCGGTCAGGCCCCGGGTGCCCCGGGTGCCCCGCAGGGCCTGCAGGCCGCCGGTTCGGGCGCACCGCAGCAGGACCTCTTCGGGGGCGGCCGGGGTGCCGTACCCCCGCAGCGCGGTGACAACACCGCCGACCGGGGCCGTCAGCCGCAGCTGCCGCCGCGCGGTGGCCCGCGGGCCGAACTGCCGGGCGGCAGCGGGCCGTCGGGCACGCCGGGCTGGGGCAACGACAACGCCGCGCTGGACTCCCCGCGCGGCCACGACGAGCAGGACACGGCGCACACCGGGCCCATGGGGCGGTTCGACGCCCAGCAGGGTCCGGGCGCCACAAGTGAGTTCCCCCGCCAGGACTTCAACGGCGCGCAGAACTCGGGCCAGTTCGCCGGCCCCGGCGTCAACGGGCAGCAGGAGACGGGCCAGTTCGTCCGCTCGGACATCTTCGGAGGGCCGACCGGACAGCAGTCGGGCTCCGGCACGGGCCAGTTCGAGCGTCCGCAGGCGTACGACAACACCTCCGGCCAGTACGGTGCGCCGGGCCACGCGGGCAACATGCCGCACAACACCCAGCACACGGGCCAGTTCGAGCGTCCGCGGGCAGGCGGCCGGGGCGCCGACTTCGGTGCGCCGCAGCCCCCGCAGGCCCCGCAGCAGCACCAGGCCCCGCCGCAACGTCAGGTGCCCCAGCAGCACCAGGCCCGTCGGCAGCCCGAGGCGCTGCCGGCCGCGGGCACCGGTGACGGCCGTACGCCGCTGTACGACACGCTGGAGACCAACTGGTTCCACGGCACCCAGCAGCAGGACGGGGGCCAGGCTCCGGCGCCGCAGGCCGGCGCCCCCGCCTCCCCTGCTCCGGCCCGGCAGCGTCCCACCCCGGCCGCCTGGCGCAGCTCGCCGAACGACGACCTCAGCCGGCAGGCGGAGCGCGTACGGGAGCCCGCCGCGGGCGGTGTCACCACCTCAGGCCTGCCGCGCCGGGCGCCCGGGGCGAACCTCGTCGCGGGCACGGCTCAGCAGCAGCAACAGCACCACACCGGTCCGCAGGTCTCGCGTGCGCCCGACGACGTACGTGGCCGGCTGACCAATCTCCGTCGGGGTATCTCGCAGGGTCGTCAGGCGAGCAACGGCCAGACCGGCAGCTTCCCGAGCCCCACTCACCAGCAGGAGCGTTAGTTGAGCCAGATGAGCCAGGCGGCACAGAACCTCAACTGGTTGATCACGAACTTCGTGGACAACACCCCGGGGGTGTCCCACACCGTCGTCGTGTCGGCCGACGGTCTCCTCCTGGCGATGTCGGAGGGCTTCCCACGGGACCGTGCCGATCAGCTGGCGGCCGTCGCGTCCGGACTCACCTCGCTGACGGCCGGGGCCTCCCGGATCTTCGATGGGGGCAACGTGTCGCAGACGGTCGTCGAGATGGAACGCGGGTTTCTCTTCCTCATGTCCGTCTCGGACGGGTCGTCCCTGGCGGTCCTGGCCCACCCCGAGTGCGACATCGGCCTCGTCGGCTACGAGATGGCGCTCCTCGTCGACCGCGCGGGCGCCGTACTCACGCCCGATCTGCGCGCCGAACTACAAGGAAGTCTGCTCCACTGACCGACCCGGATCCACCCGCCTCACCAAATCACCGTCCGGCCGCCACAATCCCCCCACCGGCCCACGTCAGACGGCACGCCTGACCAACTTGCTGTCCCGCCCGGAGGATTCATGACACCGCCCACCGCCTCTCATGATCCGTACGCCGAGGCGTACGGGGACGAGGGCGATCAGCCGCTGGTACGTCCCTATGCGATGACCGGCGGCCGGACCCGGCCCCGCTATCAGCTCGCCATAGAGGCGCTGATCAGCACGACGGCCGATCCCGCAGCCCTCATGGGGCTGCTCCCCGAGCACCAGCGCATCTGCCACCTGTGCCGCGAGGTGAAGTCGGTGGCCGAGGTGTCGGCGCTGCTCGCCATGCCCCTCGGCGTGGCCCGGATCCTGGTGGCCGACCTCGCGGAGGCCGGCCTGGTCGCCATCCATCAGCCGGGTGGCGACGAGAACAACGGCGGTGCACCGGACGTGACACTGCTCGAAAGGGTGCTCAGTGGACTTCGCAAGCTCTGACGGAGGCCGGGCCACCACCTCGGCGAAGATCGTTGTGGCCGGCGGTTTCGGCGTGGGCAAGACCACGTTCGTCGGCGCCGTCTCGGAGATCAACCCGCTGCGCACAGAGGCCGTCATGACGTCCGCCAGCGCGGGCATCGACGACCTCACCCACACCGGGGACAAGAAGACCACCACGGTCGCCATGGACTTCGGCCGCATCACACTCGACCAGGACCTGATCCTGTACCTCTTCGGTACGCCCGGTCAGGACCGCTTCTGGTTCATGTGGGACGACCTGGTTCGCGGTGCGATCGGCGCGGTGGTTCTGGTCGACACCCGGCGGCTGGCCGATTGTTTCCCCGCGGTCGACTACTTCGAGAACAGCGGGCTGCCGTTCGTCGTCGCGCTGAACGGCTTCGACGGCAGCCAGCCGTACCAACCCGAAGAAGTGCGTGAGGCACTGCAGATCGGCCCCGACACCCCGATCATCACGACGGACGCCCGGCATCGCGCCGATGCCAAGAGTGCGCTGATCACGCTGGTCGAGCACGCTCTCATGGCTCGACTTCGCTAGCACTCAAGTCGGGACTTCCGTACGGCAGTTGCCGTAAGGACACCGGATCCGACTGTGGCCTTTGACACGGTCGGCACCGGTGTTCATAACGTTTCGGCAGAGGAATCGCGTGGTATCACCACGCGTCGCGCACAACCGATGCCGCTGCGCTCACAAAGGCCCCGTCATTTGGCGGGGCTCGCTCTGTATGACCGATTTATCGGCGGAGCGCCCCGAGCGGATTCCGCGGTTTCCACTGTTTGGAAGAGCGCTGGTCGACGTGCTGGAATGCCTGAACTGCCCAATAGTCATAGCCGTACTCAGTACGTGGTCGATGACACACCGGGCTCTGAGAGACTGCGGCACGACGTACACGACGTAGGTGCCCGCCGCCGAGAGGTTGTTGGTCGAGTGAGGCGAAGCAAGAACGGTCCCGAGCCGTCGGCGCGGGGCAACTTCACCCCGCCGCCGCGCGCTGCGGCGCCCGCCCCTGTGCCCGGACCGGAGCCAACGGCCGCTCCCGCCCCGAGCGGCGGCCGTTTCTCCCCGCGCAACTGGCGAGTGCCGACGCGGCTGAACGCGATCCTGCTGATTCCCGTGGTGGTCGGCCTCGTCATGGGCGGCTTCCAGGTGAAGAGTTCGATCGACACCTGGAACGAGGCCCGTGACGCGGAGAACACCGCGCTGCTGGTCCGCGCCTCCCTCAAGTACGCCAACGCGCTCTACGTCGAGCGCGACACCTCCGCGGCGCCGCTGCTCCTGCACAAGGACAAGCCGACCGTCGAAGCCGTCCGCAAGAAGACGGACGAGGCCGCCGACGGCTTCGACCGGGCCGCGCTGAACGCGCCGCAGACGCCCGGCCTGGTGCGCCGGCTGAAGCTGTTCCGTCAGGTGGAGCCCGGGCTGCAGAACCTGCGCGCGGCCGCGTACACCCCCAAGCTCACGGGTGTGCAGACCGAAGAGGGCTACGTCAAGATCGCCCACCCCCTGATGGAGTTCGCCAACGAGCTCGGTCTGGGCACCGGCAACATCACCTCCTACGGCCGTACCGTCTACGCGATGTCGCTCACCCAGGCGGCCCTGTCGCTGGAGCGGTCCATCGGCATGCACCTGCTGATCAAGCCCGGTCCGGACGCCCCGAACCTGGCCACGCAGCGCACCTCTCTCGCGTCGTACGCCTACCTGGAGCGCATCGCCGCCGAGGAGTACCTCGGCGGTGGCACCGAGCAGGACGCGCAGAAGCTCTCCGACGCCGAGGCGCAGGTCAAGGCCCAGGGCGCGCAGATGGCCCGGGCGGCCAAGCTCAAGAACCCGGCCTACATACCGCCGCCGGCCAAGCCGGAGACGCTGGTCGGGGCCGTGGCCACGATGAAGGACACCAGCCCCCTCACCCGCCAGGTGCTCGCCCAGCAGGGCGTCACCCCGCAGAACTGGTGGGCGGTCAACACTCTCAAGTTCAACGCCTACGGCAAGATCGAGTCGGACATGGCCGACAAGGCCGTGACCGAGGCCTCGGGCATCGCCGACGACGCCAAGACCTCCACGTTCATCACCGGTGGCGTGGTCCTGGTCGCCCTGCTCGCCGCGTTCATCCTGGCCGGCATGGTGGCCCGCCAGATGAGCCGCTCGATGCGCCAGCTGCGCAACGCCGCCTTCAACATCGCCGAGCAGCGTCTGCCGATGCTGGTCGACCAGCTCTCCCGCACCGACCCCGGTCGCGTCGACACCCGTGTGACGGCCATCCCGATCACCACCACGGACGAGATCGGCGAGGTCGCCCGCGCCTTCGACCAGGTCCACCGTGAGGCCGTCCGGCTCGCCGCCGAGCAGGCTCTGCTCCGGGGCAACATCAACGCGATCTTCACCAACCTGTCGCGCCGCAACCAGTCTCTGATCGAGGGCCAGCTGACCCTGATCACCGACCTGGAGAACAACGAGGCCGACCCGGACCAGCTGGAGAACCTCTTCAAGCTGGACCACCTCGCGACCCGTATGCGCCGCAACGGCGAGAACCTCCTCGTCCTCGCCGGCGAGGAGCCCGGCCGCCGCTGGGACCAGCCGGTCCCGCTGGTCGACGTCCTGCGCGCCGCCTCCTCCGAGGTGGAGCAGTACGAGCGCATCGAGCTCTCCGGTGTCCCCGAGGCCGAGATCCACGGCCGTGCCGTGACCGACCTCGTGCACCTGCTGGCCGAGCTGCTGGAGAACGCCACCACGTTCTCCTCCCCGCAGACCAAGGTCCGCGTCACCGCGACCCGTCTCCCCGACGGCCGCGTCATGGTCGAGATCCACGACAAGGGCATCGGCCTGACGGCCGAGGACTTCGCCGAGATCAACCACAAGCTGGCCAACCCGCCGAGCGTGGACGCCGCGATCTCGCAGCGCATGGGCCTGTTCGTGGTCGGCCGGCTGTCCGACCGGCACGGTATCCGTGTCCAGCTGCGCCCCTCGGGCGAACAGGCCGGTACGACCTCCCTGGTCATGCTGCCCGACGCGATCACCCACGGTGGCGGTGGCGAACAGCAGCTGCAGCAGGACGAGTTCACGGTCTCGCAGATCATCCCGGAGCAGAAGCCCGGGGGCGAGAACTTCAGCCAGCCGCAGCCGCTGCGCACGGCGGCCGAGCTCGGCTTCGACGACAGCCGCTACGACGTTCCGGACGACCTCCGCGACCTCGACCCGGTCGGCCGCTCGTTGATGCGTGAGGAGCGCCGCGCGGCCCTGGAGGCACAGACGCACGGTCAGGCTCCGCAGCTCCCCCAGGGGCGCCAGGACGCCCCCGAGACGCCCTCCTACCCCGCCGAGTTCAGCGCACAGCAGAACTACGACGGCAGCACGACGGGATACCAGCAGCAGCCTTCCGAGTACGACCAGCAGCAGCCGTCGTACGACGAGCAGTACTTCGCGCCGAACGGCGGCCTGCAGCAGAACGACGCCTTCTCCGCGGGCGCCGGATACCCGGAGCCCGGGTATGCGGAACCGGCCCAGGAGCAGCGCCCGGGCGGTCACGCCGCCGGTCGCGACTCCTTCCAGGCCTTCAACCAGCAGTCCCACCAGGACGACTGGCCGCAGCAGAACAGCTACCAGAACGGCTACCCGGGCCAGTACGCTCCGGAAGCGGAATCCACGCAGGCCGGTGACGCGAACGAGCCGAACCGCGTAGGCTTCGACCGTCCGGTCCGGCCCTCCCCCGCCGCCCACAAGCTGACCGACTCCGGCCTGCCGCGCCGCGGAAGCGCGAACGGCAACGGCGCGGTCGGTGCGGGGCACACGCAGCAGGAGGCGTCGGCTTCCGCACCGGAGAGCAACGGCGACAATGCCTGGCGTTCGGCGAACGACGATCGCTGGCAGCAGGCCTCGCAGCTCCGGAAGCCCAAGGCGGGCGGGGTCACCTCCTCCGGCCTTCCGCGGCGGGTGCCCAAGGCCAACCTGGTCGAGGGCGCCGCGGAGACCACCCCCCAGGGAGGCCCCCAGGTCTCCCGCGCCCCGGAGGATGTCCGGGGCAGGTTGAGCAACCTGCGCAGGGGCGTCCAGCGTGGACGCAGCGCAGGCAGTGAATCGAACGGCCAGGGCTTCGGTCCTGACAGCACCTACAACCAGGAGCGTTAGTGTGAGCCCGATGAGCCAGGCGGCACAGAACCTGAACTGGTTGATCACCAACTTCGTGGACAACACCCCGGGGGTGTCCCACACCGTGGTGGTCTCCGCCGATGGACTCCTTCTGGCGATGTCCGAAGGCTTCCCTCGTGACCGCGCCGATCAGCTCGCGGCTGTCGCCTCCGGTCTGACGTCTCTGACGGCAGGCGCCTCCCGGATCTTCGAGGGCGGCAGTGTGAACCAGACAGTTGTGGAGATGGAGCGAGGATTTCTCTTCATCATGTCCATCTCTGACGGCTCTTCTCTCGCTGTCCTGGCACACCCCGAAGCGGACATCGGCCTCATTGGGTACGAGATGGCCCTGCTGGTGGACCGCGCGGGCACGGTCCTCACCCCGGATCTCCGTGCGGAGCTCCAGGGAAGCCTTCTCAACTAACAGACAGACGGTGCGTGTTCGCGTTCCGGGGCCGTAAGGTTTCGGGACGCGGCTCCCCAGGCATGGGTGCCCGGCGCAGTCGGAGGAGGAGAAAGTGTCAACACCCCCAGGCAGTTCGTCTTCGGGTAACTGGTCGTACGGCCCTGCCCAGGGCTACGGCCAGGGCGACGGGTCACAGAACCCGTACAACTTCCCCTCCGCGCCGAGCCACCAGCAGCCGTACGCGCCGCAGGGCCCCGGCCCTTCGCCGTACGAACAGCCGTTGCAACCGCGCATCCAGCCGGTGCAGCCGCAGCGCCGTCCCGAGCCGGCGCCCGCAGGGGCGTCGAACAACCCCTTGGTCCGTCCGTATGCCATGACCGGCGGCCGGACCCGCCCGCGGTACCAGCTCGCCATCGAGGCACTGGTGCACACCACCGCGCAGCCGCACCAGATGCAGGGGCAACTGCCCGAGCATCAGCGGATCTGCAACCTCTGCCGTGAGATCAAGTCGGTGGCCGAAGTCTCGGCTCTCCTCACGATCCCTCTCGGCGTGGCCAGGATCCTCGTCGCCGACTTGGCGGAGGCGGGCCTGGTCGCCATCCACCAGCCCGGCGGCGACGAGAACGCCGGTGGCCAGCCAGACGTGACACTGCTCGAAAGGGTGCTCAGTGGACTTCGCAAGCTCTAGCGGCGGTCCTTCCCGCTCCACCACTTCCGCGAAGATCGTGGTGGCGGGCGGCTTCGGCGTGGGCAAGACCACGTTCGTCGGCGCCGTCTCGGAGATCAACCCGCTGCGCACAGAGGCCGTCATGACGTCCGCCAGTGCGGGCATCGATGACCTCACCCACACCGGGGACAAGAAGACCACCACGGTCGCCATGGACTTCGGCCGTATCACCCTGGACCAGGACCTGATCCTGTACCTCTTCGGTACACCCGGTCAGGACCGGTTCTGGTTCATGTGGGACGACCTGGTCCGGGGCGCCATCGGCGCCATCGTCCTGGTCGACACCCGCCGTCTCGCCGACTGCTTCCCCGCGGTCGACTACTTCGAGAACAGCGGCCTGCCCTTCGTCATCGCCCTCAACGGCTTCGACGGCAGCCAGCCGTACCAGCCGGACGAGGTCCGCGAGGCTCTCCAGATCGGCCCCGACACCCCGATCATCACGACGGACGCCCGCCACCGCGCGGACGCCAAGTCGGCGCTGATCACGCTGGTCGAGCACGCCCTGATGGCACGGCTCCGGTAACGCGCACGCGCATCAGGTGGGCGGGCTCTCCCCAAGGGGGAGGGCCCGCCCCCTTGTTCGTGTCGTGCGCCTGCGCCCTGCCCCGCGCGGGAAGGAAGCGCAAAGGGGCCCCTCCGTGCGGAGGGGCCCCTTTGCTGCTGCTGAAGCGGCGCAGCCTAGCCGTGCCAGCTGTGCGGAGCGCGGAAGCCGGGCTCACGCTCCAGGCGGCGCCAGCCGGCCTTCGCGCGGCCGCGGTGGGTCTGCTCGGTGGAGGCCGGCTGAGCGGCCGCACGGGCCAGGAGGACGGCCGTGATGGCGGCGACCTCCTCGGGCTCGGCGTGGCCCTTCTCGACGCGGATGTCAGGGGTGTTCATGGATGTCAGTCTCCGTGAGAGAGGCTTCCGCGGGATGGCCGCGGAAGATCCGCCGGGTTACTGCGGGGGGTTGCCGTGCTTGCGGGAGGGCAGGTCGGCGTGCTTGGTGTGCAGCATCGCCAGCGACTTGACGAGCACCTCGCGGGTCTCGGCCGGGTCGATGACGTCGTCGACCAGACCGCGCTCCGCCGCGTAGTACGGGTGCATCAGCTCGGCCTTGTACTCCTTGACCATCTTCTGCCGCATGGCCTCGGGGTCCTCGGCCTCGGCGATCTGACGGCGGAAGATGACGTTGGCCGCGCCTTCCGCTCCCATTACCGCGATCTCGTTGGTGGGCCACGCATAGGTGAGGTCGGCGCCGATGGACTGGCTGTCCATGACGATGTACGCGCCTCCGTACGCCTTGCGGAGGATCAGCGAGATCCTCGGCACGGTCGCGTTGCAGTAGGCGTAGAGCAGCTTCGCGCCGTGGCGGATGATCCCGCCGTGCTCCTGGTCGACACCCGGCAGGAAGCCCGGTACATCCAGGAAAGTGACGATCGGAATGTTGAAAGCGTCGCACATCTGGACAAAGCGCGCAGCTTTTTCGCTGGCCTCGATGTCCAGCACGCCCGCCAGCACCTGGGGCTGGTTGGCGATGATGCCGACGACCTGGCCGTCGAGGCGGGCCAGGGCGCAGATGATGTTGCGCGCCCAGCGCTCGTGGACCTCGAGGTAGTCGCCGTCGTCGACGATCTCCTCGATGACCTTCGCCATGTCGTACGGCCGGTTGCCGTCCGCCGGGACCAGGTCCAGCAGGACGTCGCCGCGGCGCTCGACCGGGTCGGAGGACTCGGCGCGCGGCGGGTTCTCGCGGTTGTTCTGCGGGAGCAGCGACAGGAGGTAGCGCACCTCGGCGATGCACGTCTCCTCGTCGTCGTACGCGAAGTGGCAGACGCCGCTCGTCTCGGCGTGCACGTCCGCGCCGCCGAGGCCGTTCTGGGTGATCTCCTCACCGGTGACCGCCTTGACGACGTCCGGGCCGGTGATGAACATCTGCGAGGTGTCGCGGACCATGAACACGAAGTCCGTGAGGGCCGGGCTGTACGCCGCGCCGCCCGCGCACGGGCCGAGCATCACGCTGATCTGCGGGATGACGCCGGACGCCTTGGTGTTGCGCTGGAAGATGCCGCCGTAGCCGGCGAGGGCGGAGACGCCCTCCTGGATGCGCGCGCCGGCGCCGTCGTTGAGGGACACCAGCGGGGCACCGGCCGCGATGGCCATGTCCATGATCTTGTGGATCTTGGTGGCGTGGGCCTCGCCCAGCGCGCCGCCGAAGATCCTGAAGTCGTGGGCGTATACGAAGACCGTGCGGCCCTCGACCGTGCCCCAGCCGGTGATGACACCGTCGCTGTAGGGCTTCTTCGCCTCCAGGCCGAACCCGGTCGCCCGGTGCCGGCGCAGCTGCTCGACCTCCTGGAAGGAACCCGGGTCCAGCAGCAGCTCGATGCGCTCCCGCGCGGTCAGCTTGCCCTTGGCGTGCTGTGCCTCGGTCGCCTTCTCGCTGGGGCCGGCCAGCGCCCGCGCACGGATCTCGTGCAGCTCGGCGACGCGCCCGCGCGCGTCCACCGGCTCGCTGGTCGATTCACCCGTCGCGTCTTCCAAAACGGTCATGTAGCGACCTTACGAAGGACACCTGGGAAAGCGAGCCGTCGACTCCGTACAGTCTCCGGCCCGTTTTCCTGGTACCCCTGAACAGAAGCTCGACGGCATGCAGCCGTTCCGACTGCTCAGAGGGCGTGGCGCTTGTAGGGGTGCGACAAAGACATCACCCGAGAGACACCTCACATTCGTGCCCCGCACATGCCATCCCCGGAGTGACACGGAGCCTCAAACGGCGGCCCGTCGAGAGGACCTCCACGGTGTCGTCCGCTCGCAGCACCGACCGCACCGGCCGGTCCCAGACGATCTCCAGCGGCGCGCCCGTGCGCGGCGGCTCGCTGATCCAGAGCTTAGCGGTACGGCCGGAGCGGCGGACCAGCACGCTCGCGCCCGCGGAGCCGGTCAGCGCCCCCGCCGTGGCGGCCTGCCAGAAGTTGGCGGCGAGGAGGCCGAGCGAGGGGACGCCGACCGCCTGGCAACGGGCGTCGTTGGCGAGGACGGACAGCCAGTCCCGGTCGGCGGCACGGTCGGCGACCGTACGGCGGGAGGCGCCGGGCAGCAGGACATAGACGTACGCGGCGTCCGCCGGATCGGTGCCGTGGTCGAGCCAGAGGGTCTGCCAGCGCCGGGTGTGCCGCTCCGTCGTGCTCGTGGTGTTGATGTCCGACCAGGCGCCGGTGCGGTCCTCGCGCAGGGTGTGCAGGTCGCCGCCGTACGGCAGGATCCAGCCGCCGTGGCCCTCCAGGTGGGCCCAGTCCCGCCCCCGTGCGAGGGCCTGGGTGCCGCCCTCCCCCAGGTTCCGGTTGTCCACGACCGTCTCGACCGGGACGCCGTCCGCGCAGGTGATCCCGGCTCCGAGGCAGATCACCGCGTCCGCCACGCAGAACCACGACTTGCGGGCCTCCAGGGTCGAGCCGAGGCCCTTGAGATGCTGGCCGACCGCCGCGTACTCGCCGTCCGTCACCCCGCCCACCCATCGCACATCCGGCTTGGGCTCGCCCCACTCGCCGCCGGCCCGGTCGGCGAGGCGTCTGGTGGAGACGGTGGTGCCGGGCAGCCGGTACCAGTCGACCGTCGGCCAGTACCAGTCGGTGTACTGATCGGCCCGGCCGCTGCCGCCCTCGGGCCACCAGTAGAGCATCCCGGCCCCGGTGTGCCAGCCGCGTGGGTTCTCGCCGTTGCCGCACTCGTAGTGGGCGATGCGGTCGCTGGCCATGGAGAGAGCGGCGACGAATCCCGGGCGGCGGTGCACGGCGCGGTCCATCGCCGCGAAGAGGTGGTGGCCGACGGGTTCGGGGGCGGCGGCCACGGGCGCGTCGGCGACGGCGTGCAGCCGGGCCAGGTCGGCGAGGTCGAACTGACGGCTCGTCAGTATCGGTGTGACGGTGTCCCGTTCGATCCATCCCTTGATACGGCCGTACCAGCGCTCGCGCTCCTCCTCGCTCGCACCGCCCGCGAGCAGCGTCATGGCCGCGATGAGCGCCTGGCCGTGGAAGTGGTCGCTGCGCATGACGTGCAGGTCGTCGCTCTTGAGGTAACCGCGGCTGATGGCACGCCCGTTGACGCCGTCCATCACCAACCCGTCGTGGATGAGCGGGGCGTAGGCGTGCTCGACGCCGTCCAGGATGTTCTGCTTGCCAGGGTCGGTGACGTCCCAGGCGGACCCGGCGAGCAGCGCGAAGAGCCGCCCGAGCCCGTCGAGCATGACCTGCCCGTACGTCCCCGAGTAGGCGACCCAGGTGTGCTGGACGAACGAGCCGTCGGCGTACAGCCCGTCCCCCCGGGTGACGTACGGGAAGACCGGCGAGAGCGCGTCCCGGGCGAGGGCGACGCGGTCGCCGGCCCGGCCGAGGATGCCGCGCAGGGCGACGGAGCGGCACAGGTCGACGCGGTTGGCGCCGGTGGACGTGCCGGAGTAGTCGGTGAGCATCGTGTCCGGGATGAAGTGGTCGACGGCCGCGCAGGCGGCGGCGATCCGCGCGTCGCCGAGGTGGTCGTACAGCGCCGCCGTGATGTCCATCAGGAGCCGTGGGCTGCCGATCTGCCACTCCCACCAGTTGCCGTAGCGGCTGGTGGAGGTGTTGTAGACGGTGGCCGAGAGGTGGTCGAGGCCGCGGAGGACGTCGGCGAGGAGGGCGGGGTCGCCGGTGGAGCCGGTGCCGCTGCGGACGTACGCCTGGGTCATCGCCCACAGGCGGCTGTAGCTCTGGGTGATGCCGGCGGGCGGGTCGAAGGGGTAGCCCGGCCAGAGGGAGGTGCCGGTCGGGGCCATGGTGGCGCGGAAGGTGCGGGCCAGTTCGCCCGTCTCGGCGAGGCGGGACGCGTAGGGCTCGGCGGCCGGGTCGTATCCGGCACCGAGGGCGATGTCGAGCCAGCGGAGGCGGAGCCGGACGAAGGGGTCGTCGTCGGCTGCCCTGGCGGGGCCGGCCCCCGTGAGGGCGGTGGTCGCCGTCGCCGTCGCCGTCGCGAGAAGGATGGCGGCCAGAAAGGTGCGGCGCGTTGAAGTCATGCTCATGCCGTCTACCACCGCGGCACCCATCACGGAATACCGGTGACGCGGTGTAGCGACCGAAACACGCCTATGAATGATGTTGAAAGTTGAATCGAATGGGTCTATGGTCGCCCTATCGGCATCGTTGAATGTTCAACATCAACGAGGACATCGAGCAAGGAGCAGCACTCATGGGCATCTTCGGCCGCAAGAACACCGACGAGACCACCCCCGCCACCTCGGCGCCGGCCGCCGTGAACGCCGGCCTGGCCGCGCTCAGCGGTGACTACACGATCGACCCGTCGCACACCACGCTCGGCTTCGTGGCCCGGCACGCCATGGTCACCAACGTCAAGGGCGCCTTCCTCGACTTCTCCGGCACGCTGCACCTGGACGGCGGCGACCCAGCGCGCTCGACCGCCTCCGTCGACGTCAAGATGGACAGCATCGACACGGGCAACGCCGACCGCGACAAGCACCTGCAGTCCGCCGACTTCTTCAAGACGGACGAGTTCCCGATGATGACCTTCCGCTCCACCAAGGCGGAGGCCCTGGGCGGCGACGACTTCCGGATCACCGGCGACCTGAGCATCATGGGCGTCACCAAGCCGATCACCATCAACCTCGAGTTCAACGGCTCCGCCAAGGACCCGTTCGGCAACGAGCGCGTCGGCTTCGAGGGCAAGGCGGAGCTTCTGCGCTCCGAGTGGGGCCTGACCTGGAACGCGGCGCTGGAGACCGGCGGCGTCCTGGTGTCCGACAAGATCAAGCTGAACTTCGACATCTCGGCGATCAAGAACGCGTGAGCCCCCGGCGTACGGCCGCCCGAGCCGTCCGCCCCCTGAGCGAGTGCCCGCCCCTTCCCTGCACCGGGGGGCGGGCGCTCACGCGTGTGCGGCCTTCAGCGCAGGCCGAGCGGTAAGACCTGTGGGCCTGCGCGGAGTTCAGAAATTTCCGCCGTCGCCGAAGCCCCCGCCGAAGTCCCCTCCGCCGCCGTCGCCGAACCCGCCGCCGTCACCGAACCCGCCCCCGAAGTCATCGGGGTTGAAGTCCGCGCCGGACACGTCGCCGCCCTCGCCGCCGAAGCCGGTCCCGAAGTCGCCGTATCCGGTGCCGTAGTCGGCCGCGTACGACGGGGTCGACATCATGCTGCCCAGCAGGGTGCCGACCAGCAGGCCGGGCAGGATGCCGCCGCCGAAGTAGCCGCCGGCCCAGGGGCCGTAGGCCGGACCGGCGTCCCAGTAGGGGCGGCGGCCGTAGTCGGTGTCGACCTCGCGGATCATGGGGTCGCGGCCCTCGGCCAGCCGCGTCCGGTCGGCCGCGCAGACGGGGACCTCGCGGGGTGCGCCGCCGGGCGGGGTCCACTCCGCGTCGGCGACCGACGGGCCGTGGCGGGGGTCGAAGAAGCAGGGCGGACGACGCTCCGGCAGCGGCATGCCGTGGCGGCGGGCGGCCAGTTGCGCGAGGGAGAAGCGGCCGTCCTCCAGCGCCTGGGTGACGGCGCGGACGTCCTCCGGTCTGCGGGCCCCGGCCATGGCGGTCTTCGCCTGCTCGTAGGCGTCCAGGGCCCGTTCGTAGTCCGCGCGCATGGCGTCGTCGGCGCCCGGCTCCGCGGGGTGGAAGTCCAGGCGGTCCAGCTCCTCGCCGAACGCGGTGATGTCCTCGTCGACCACCACCCGCAGCCGGTCCAGCGCGGCCCGCTGCTCCTCCTCGCGGCGCCGCCGGTTGCGTCGGACCAGCGCGTACGCGCCCGCGCCGCCGACCACCAGGACCGCGGCCGCGATGATCAGCGCGATGCCGGACGCTCCCCCGCCACCGGAGGAACCCCAGCTCGACGGGGCCTTGCCGCCCATGTTGGCGAGGGCACGGTCGGTGAAGTCCGTCAGCTGGGCCCGGGCGTCCTCGCCCTGGACGCTGGTGACCAGGTTCTGCACGGCCGTGTGGGACAGCACCGAGGAGTCGGCGCGGGCATCGAAGCGGTCGCCGAGGCGGATGGCGTAGAGGCCGGTGACGCCGGTGGCCGTGCGCAGGTTCGCGAAGAGGTTCTGGGTGGGGTACCCGGCCGGCAGGACGGCGATGAACAGGGGTTTGTCGGCGTCCTTGATGTGCTTGGCCAGCGCGTCGCGGTCCGCGGCGGGCAGCTGGGCGGCGGCCGCCGGATCGACGTACACCGGGTTCTTGCGCAGGGCCTCGGCGATCGTCGAGACGCTGGTGACCGCGGGGGCGGCCGGCGCGCGCGAGGCCGAGGCGGCGACTGCCGCACCCGGTGTGAGCACCACCCCCGCGACGAGCGCGAGGGCCGCCAGCAGGAGGGCGGGGAGGCTTCGGATCCGTCGCACGGCCTTCATGTTTCGAAGCTACCCGAAGCCTCTCAAATTGGTCATACGTCTGGTCGACTCTCCAGGCGCGCGGCCCGAAGGCCCGGCGGCGCGGCGACCCGTGGGGCCGGTGCGCGCCGGGGTGATCGTACAGCTCCTTCGCCTCCAGGAGCAGGGCTGCGACCGATCGATGGGCCCCGGCGAGTCCGAGAGCTCGCCGGGACCTCGTGCGCCGCGTCGGCTACGCGGCCGGTTCGACGCCGGCCCGCAGCAGGCCGTAGGTGTACGCGTCCTCCAGGGCCTGCCAGGAGGCAGCGATCACGTTGTCCGCCACGCCCACCGTGGACCACTCGCCCGTGCCGTCGGAGGTCGAGATGAGGACCCTCGTCGTGGAGTGCGTGCCGTGCTTGCCCTCCAGGATGCGGACCTTGTAGTCGACCAGGTCGAGGGTGGCCAGCTCGGGGTAGATCTTCTCCAGCGCCACGCGCAGGGCCCGGTCCAGGGCGTTGACCGGGCCGTTGCCCTCGGCCGTGGAGACGATGCGCTCGCTCTTGGCCCAGAGCTTGACGGTGGCCTCGTTGGCGTGGGAGCCGTCGGGGCGGTCCTCGACGATGGCGCGCCAGGACTCGACCTCGAAGTACTTCAGCGGCCTGCCCTCGACCTCGCCGCGCAGCAGCAGTTCGAAGCTCGCGTCCGCCGCCTCGTACGTGTAGCCGGCCAGTTCGCGTTCCTTCACGCGCTCGACCACCCGGCCGATCAGCTCGCGGTCGCCGCCGAGGTCGATGCCGAGTTCCTTGCCCTTGAGCTCGACCGAGGCGCGGCCCGCCATGTCGGACACCAGCATCCGCATGGTGTTGCCGACCGTCTCGGGGGCGATGTGCTGGTAGAGGTCGGGGTCGACCTTGATGGCCGAGGCGTGCAGGCCCGCCTTGTGGGCGAAGGCGGAGACACCGACGTACGGCTGGTGGGTGGAGGGGGTGAGGTTGACGACCTCGGCGATGGCGTGCGAGATGCGGGTCATCTCGCGGAGCCGGCCCTCGGGCAGGACCTGTCGGCCGTACTTGAGCTCCAGGGCGGCGACGACCGGGAAGAGGTTGGCGTTGCCGACGCGCTCGCCGTAGCCGTTCGCCGTGCACTGGACGTGGGTCGCGCCCGCGTCCACCGCGGCGAGGGTGTTGGCCACCGCGCAGCCGGTGTCGTCCTGGGCGTGGATGCCGAGCCGGGCGCCGGTGTCGGCCAGGACCGTGGAGACGACCGCCTGGACCTGGGCCGGGAGCATCCCGCCGTTGGTGTCGCACAGGATCACCACGTCCGCGCCCGCTTCCGAGGCCGCCCGCACGACCGCCTTCGCGTACTCCGGGTTGGCCCGGTAGCCGTCGAAGAAGTGCTCGCAGTCGACGAACACACGGCGCCCCTGCTCCGTCAGGAAGGACACCGTGTCGCGGACCATCTCCAGGTTCTCGTCCAGCGTGGTGCGCAGGGCGAGTTCGACGTGCCGGTCGTGGGCCTTCGCGACCAGGGTGATCACCGGGGCGCCGGAGTTGAGGAGCGCCTTGACCTGCGGGTCGTCCGCCGCCCGCGCGCCCGCGCGGCGGGTGGCGCCGAAGGCGACCAGCCGGGCGTGGCGGAAGTCGATCTCCGCTTGCGCGCGGGCGAAGAACTCGGTGTCCCGCGGGTTCGCGCCGGGCCAGCCGCCTTCGATGAAGCCCACGCCGAAGTCGTCCAGGTGCCGTGCGATGGCGAGTTTGTCCGCGACGGTGAGGTTGATGCCCTCCCGCTGGGCGCCGTCGCGCAGCGTGGTGTCGAAGACGTGGAACGAGTCGTCGAGCTCGCTGGATGCCGTCTCGGTCATGGTCTGAAGACTCCCGTGTCAAGTTCTCGGTCGTACCGGAATGACCGGCTCCACCGTCCCCCCATCCTCCCTCGCGCTCCGGCCCCCGGCTGAGGTGGGCCGGGAAACGAAAAAACCCCTCGCGGGTGCGAGAGGTCTGCGCGCGGGTCGAGGACGACGATGGCCACCCGTACCTGGTCGTACGTGATGGTCACTGCGGACCGGCGCGCCTGCTGCCAATCATCATGGCGAACGAGGGCACGGGGGCAGTCTGGCACAGCGCCGCCCCCGGCCCGGTGACTGTCTCAGGATGCGGGCGTCAAAGTGGACTCCGCGCGGGGCTCCACCCGCGTCAGGTCCAGGTCCTTCGTCTCCCGCATGGTGAGGTACACGACGAGGGACACGGCGGCGCAGCCGGCCACGTACCAGTAGAAGCCGGACTCCACCCCCGCGTTCTTGAACCACAGGGCGACGTATTCCGCCGTACCCCCGAACAGGGCGTTGGCGAGCGCGTACGGCAGCGCCACGCCCAGCGCGCGCACGCCCGTCGGGAACAGCTCGGCCTTCACACAGGCGTTGATCGAGGTGTAGCCGGTGACCACGACCAGGGCGAGCAGGGACAGCCCGAGGGCCGGCCAGTAGCTGCCCGCGTGCTTCAGCAGGGTCATGATCGGCACGGTGAGGAAGGTGGAGCCGACCGCGAAGGTGATCAGCAGCGGGCGCCGGCCTATCCGGTCGGAGAGGCGGCCCGCGAGCGGCTGGAGAGCGGCGAAGACGATCAGCGCGGTGAAGGAGACGAGGGTGGCGGTCTCCTTGGACAGGCCCGCCGAGTTGGACAGGTACTTGGTCAGATACGTGGTGTACGTGTAGTAGGCGACCGTGCCGCCCATGGTCAGCGCCATGACCAGGAACGCCTCCCGCTTGTGCTGCCACAGCGCACGCAGGGTGCCCCGCTCCTCGGCGCCGGAGGTGTCCTCCTCGTACACCTCGCTCTCCAGCATGGTGCGCCGCAGGTAGAAGACCACCGCGGCACCGAGCGCGCCCACGACGAACGGGATGCGCCAGCCGTAACTGTGCAGCGCCGCATCGGACATGGTGCGCTGCAGGAGGATCTGCAGCCCGAGGCCGATGATCTGACCCACCGTCATCGACACGTACTGGAAGCTGGAGGCGAAGCCGCGCTTGCCCGGGTCGGAGGCCTCCGTCAGATAGGTGGCGCTGGCCGCGTACTCGCCGCCCACGGACAGGCCCTGCAGCAGCCGGGCGACGAGCAGGACGACCGCGCCGCCGTACCCCGCGACCGCGTACGTCGGTGCGACGGCGATGAGGATCGCGGACGCGGACATCAGCGTGACGGTCAGGGTCAGCGCCGCTTTACGGCCTCTGCGGTCGCCGACTCTGCCGAGCAGCCAGCCGCCGACGGGGCGCATGAAGAACCCGACGGCGAAGATGCCCGCCGTGTTCATCAGTTGGGCCGTGGCGTCGCCGCTCGGGAAGAACGCTCCGGCGAAGTAGGTGGCGAAGGTCGCGTACACGAACCAGTCGAACCACTCGACCATGTTGCCGGCCGAACCGACCCAGATTTTCTTCCAGTGTTGTTGTCCCATGGGCCGTTACTTGCCCGGCGGAGGAACAAGGGATTCCTTTACGCCCCGAGGGTTTCAACGGGCGGACAAGTGCGGGGAGTTCCGCGGACGGGCGGCCGTGGTGGGGCCGCCCGTCCCGTGCGGTGGCTCAGCCCAGCGGGTGCATCCAGCCGTGCGTGTCAGCGACGGTGCCGCGCTGGATGTCCAGCAGGGCCTCGCGGAGCTTGAGGGTGACCTCGCCGGGCTGCCCGTCGGACTGCTTCCACTCGGCGCTCGCGCGCTTGACGGTGCCGACCGGGGTGATGACGGCGGCGGTGCCGCAGGCGAAGACCTCGGTGAGGGTGCCGTTCTCGGAGTCGCGCTGCCACTGGTCGATGGAGACGCGGCCCTCCTCGGACTCGTATCCGAGGTCGCGGGCGACCGTCAGCAGGGAGTCGCGGGTGACGCCCTCCAGGATGGAGCCCGTCAGGGTCGGGGTGACGATCTTGTCGCCGTACACGAAGTACAGGTTCATGCCGCCGAGTTCCTCGACCCACTTGTGCTCGACCGCGTCGAGGTAGCACACCTGGTCGCAGCCCTGGGCGGCGGCCTCGGCCTGGGCGAGCAGGGAGGCCGCGTAGTTGCCGCCCGTCTTCGCGTCGCCCATGCCGCCGGGGACGGCGCGGACGTGGTCCTCGGACGCCCAGATGGAGACCGGCTTCACGCCGCCCTGGAAGTAGGCGCCGGCCGGGGAGGCGATGACGACGAAGAGGTACTCGTTGGCCGGGCGCACGCCCAGGCCGACCTCGGTCGCGATCATGAACGGGCGCAGGTAGAGGGACTCCTCGCCGCCGTGCGCGGGGACCCAGTCCTTGTCGTGGCGGACCAGGGCGTCGCAGGCCTCGATGAAGGTCTCGACCGGCAGCTCGGGCATCGCGAGGCGGTGGGCGGAGCGCTGGAAGCGCTTGGCGTTCTGCTCCGGGCGGAAGGTGGCGACGGAGCCGTCGGGGCGGCGGTAGGCCTTCAGGCCCTCGAAGATCTCCTGGGCGTAGTGCAGGACGTTGGTGGCGGGGTCGAGGGGGATCGCCGCGTACGGAACAAGCTGGCCGTCGTGCCAGCCGCGCCCCTCGGTCCACTTGATCGTCACCATGTGATCGGTGAAGTGGCGGCCGAACCCGGGGTTGGCCAGGATCGCTTCGCGCTCCGCCGCGGAGAGCGGGGTGGCGGACGGCTTGAGCTCGATCGTGGGCGTCGTCATGAGTGGTTGTCCTTCACCGGTTGTAGTGACGGGCCGCGCTCACGCCCGCACGGCCGGTAGCCAGTGCCAGGACGTCCGAGCTTTCCCTCATACCGCGGCTCTGCGTTCGATTATCGCGCGTGGAGCGACAGCGGAAGGAATCGGGGTGAATACGGCCCGGTGATTGATGGTGGCACCCGGCGAGGCACAGCAAAAGCCGCCGGGTGCGGATGCGACCCGGCGGCCTCGAAAGAAGTCCGAGAGCGTGCGAAAGGGTCAGCCGGCCACCCGTACTCGGAGCGCGTCGCCGATCTCGGCGGTGCTGCGGGCGGGCAGTGCGCCGCGCTCCGCGAGGTCGGCGGAGACGGCGTCCTCGATGCGGGCCGCCTCGGCGTCGTATCCGAGGTGGCGCAGGAGCAGGGCGGCGGACAGGACCGTGGCCGTGGGGTCGGCCTTGCCCTGGCC
Organism: Streptomyces sp. NPDC046805; assembly: GCF_040645355.1. Taxonomy (NCBI): domain Bacteria; kingdom Bacillati; phylum Actinomycetota; class Actinomycetes; order Kitasatosporales; family Streptomycetaceae; genus Streptomyces; species Streptomyces sp. NPDC046805. The sequence continues at coordinate 150,302 of NZ_JBEYYC010000005.1, forward strand.
CGCGATGTCCGGGGCCGAGCCGTGGACGGGCTCGAACATGGACGGGAAGTCGCCGCTCGGGTTGATGTTGCCGGAGGCGGCGACGCCGATGCCGCCGGAGACGGCCGCGGCGAGGTCGGTGATGATGTCGCCGAAGAGGTTGTCGGTGACGATGACGTCGAAGCGGGCCGGGTCGGTGACCAGGTAGATCGTCGCCGCGTCGATGTGGATGTAGTCGGTGGTGACCTCGGGGAACTCCTCGGCCACCTTGTTGAAGATGTTCGTCCACAGGTGTCCGGCGAAGGTCAGCACGTTGTTCTTGTGGACCAGCGTGAGCTTCTTGCGCGGGCGGGCCTGGGCGCGGGCGAACGCGTCGCGGACCACGCGCTCGACACCGAAGGCCGTGTTGACGGAGACCTCGGTGGCGACCTCGTGCTCGGTGCCCTTGCGGATGGTGCCGCCGTTGCCGGTGTACGGACCCTCGGTGCCCTCGCGGATCACGACGAAGTCGATCTCCGGCTGACCGGCCAGCGGGGTGGCGACGCCCGGGAGCAGCTTCGACGGACGCAGGTTGACGTGGTGGTCGAAGGCGAAGCGGAGCTTGAGCAGGAAGCCGCGCTCCAGGACCCCGGAGGGGACGCTCGGGTCGCCGATCGCGCCCAGCAGGATCGCGTCGTGCCGCTTCAGCTCGTCGAGGTCGGCGTCGGTGAGGGTCTCACCGGTGGCGTGGTAGCGCCGGGCGCCGAAGTCGTACTCCTTGGTCTCCAGCTTCACGTCCTGCGGAAGGACGGCGGCCAGGACCTTGAGGCCTTCGGTCACGACCTCCTGGCCGATGCCGTCACCCGGGATCACTGCGAGATTGATGCTGCGAGACATGGCGGCACCCTACTCCTCGTCCCATGGGATGACACGCCCTGTCCGGCATACGGACGGGCGATGGGCCCGACGGGTGACGATGTCAGCGTTTTTGACTGACGTTCACCCTGACGTAGGGCGGTAGTTGGCGATCGCTGGGAAGTTCTCCGCCATGGAGACCCCCGACTTCGGCATCCCGCCGCGGCTCGCCCGCCGGATGAGCATGGCCGAGCAGCACGACTACCTGCGTACCCGGCTCACCCGGCGCCGCACCCTGGTGACGGCGGGCGCGGTGGCGAGCGGGCTGGTGGCGGGCTGCTCCGGAGCCCAGGGCACGGGCGGCGCGCTGGGTACGGCGGACGGCCGACCAGGACCCGCGACCTCGCGGGTCCCCGGCGCCGCGACCACCCCGTTCGGCCGCCATCTCGCCTTCGGCGCCGACCCGAAGACCCGGATGCGGATCTCCTGGCAGGTGCCGTTCGCGGTCAAGCGGCCCTATGTGCGCGTCGGTCTGCGCCCCGACGACCTGGGCCGCCGGATCGAGGCCGAGGTGCGCGACCTGCACACGTCCGGGGTGCAGGGCGTGCGTCCGACGGTCGAGCAGTACTACGTCCACGCGGCCCTCGACGGCCTCCGCCCCGGCACGACGTACTACTACGGCGTCGGCCACGAGGGCTGGGACCCGGCCGCCCCGGACCACCGCTCGACCATCGCCTCCTTCCGCACGGCGCCCGCGACCCCGGAGCGCTTCGTGTTCACCGCCTTCGGCGACCAGGGCGTGGGGCAGGCCGCGAACGCCAACGACCATGTCCTGCTGCGCCAGAATCCGGCGTTCCATCTGCACGCGGGCGACATCTGCTACGCCGACGGGAACGGGACCGGGACGACGAAGGACGGCTACGACCCCCGGTCCTGGGACCTGTTCCTCAAGCAGACCGAGCCGGTGGCGAAGTCGGTGCCGTGGATGGTGACCACCGGCAACCACGACATGGAGGCCTGGTACTCGCCGGACGGCTACGGCGGCCAACTCGCCCGTTTCTCCCTCCCGGGCAACGGCTTCGACCCGCACGGGACGCCGGGCGCGTATGCGTTCACGTACGGCAACGTCGCCTTCGTGGCACTGGACGCGAACGACGTGTCGTACGAGATCCAGGCCAACCTCGGCCACACGGGCGGCCGGCAGACGGCATGGCTGGACCGGAAGCTCGGTGAGCTGCGCGCGGCGAAGGGCGTCGACTTCGTCGTCGTCTACTTCCACCACTGCGCGTACTCCACCTCGCAGCACGCCTCCGACGGCGGTGTCCGGGGGGAGTGGCTGCCGCTCTTCGCCCGGCACCAGGTGGACCTGGTGATCAACGGGCACAACCACGTCTACGAGCGGACGGACGCCGTGCGCAACGGCGAGGTCGGCAGGACGGTGCCGATCGGCGCGTCGACGGACCCGACGCGGGACGGGATCGTGTACGTCACCGCGGGCGGCGGCGGCCGGGACCTCTACTCGTTCCCCTCGGGCGTCAAGGACAGTTACGAGGGCCATGTCACCCGGCACGACGCGGTGAAGACCTTCCGCTGGACCAAGTCCCGTACCCAGGAGGCGGAATCGGCGGAGTGGTCGCGGGTGCGGTACACCGGCTTCTCCCTCCTCTCGGTGGAGGCGGAGGCCGGTACGTCCCCGAGGCTCAAGGTCTCGGCGCTGGCGCAGAGCGGCGACCGGATCGATCACTTCGAGGTACGGCGCGGCGCGGCCGGTGAGGGCGCGCGCCGCACCCGCGCGGGGCACACGTGACACGTGTGACCGGTTCACGTGACACGTGTGACCGGATCAGTGGCCGGCTTCGCCCCCGTTGTCACGGCGGTCGAGGGCGCGCTGGAGGGCGGCGGCGGCGTTCTTCCGGTCGGACTCGCTCGTGCGGGACACGTGGCGGACTCGGCGGCGGGCGGTCGTCTCGGCCATGGCAATCGACTCCTTCGGCAAACATGGAGCACGGAAGAGAAAAGGGGAGACGCCGGAAGAGGCGGCGAGCGGTGCCGCAGGAGTGACCTGCACGGGGCCCGGCTCACGAACCGCCATTCGCTTGATCGAGCGAGTCGTTCGGCTCCTACAAAACTAAAGGAGGACCCCGCGTCTGTCTCCATAATTAGTCGGACGTCCTACTATCTGAGACGGCGCAGCTCCCTGATCAGCGCGCGGACGGCCGCCGAGCAGGACGTCGCCGACCAGCCCGGCCGGGACCGGGGAACCGGAGCCGACGGTGGCGATCCCGAGGTCGGCGCGGCCCGCGGTCACCTCGCCGGCCGTGCCGGGACCCAGCTCCCTTACGACGGTCACGGTCGCCTCGATGCCGGGGTGCGCTGCCGCAAGCCGCTCCGGGGCGGGCGGCAGCAGATGCAGGGCCGCACTGCGGAAGGCGGCGATCCGCAGCGGGCCGGTGACCTCCCCCGCCTGCACGCCGCGGGGGTCGGCGACCAGGGCCGCCGGCATCCGCAGCACCCGCCGCGCGTGCGCCACCGCCCGCTCGCCGGCGAAGGTGAAGTACCTGACGGAGAACGTCGGTTACGACGCCGCCTTCGACTACCACGCGGGCCCGGTCGCCGAACTCCTCGCCGCGGCCGCCCCCGACGGCGTCGACGTCGTCGTCGACAACGCGGGCGGCGACCAACTGGGCGCTGGCATCGGCGCGTTGCGCGAGCGCGGGCGGGTGGTGCGGGTCGGCACGGTCGCCCAGTACAACACCCCCTCCGCCCCGCCCGTGGTGTTCGACCATGCCGCCGTGGTGGAGAAGAGTCTGCGCATCGAGGGCTTCCTGGTGCGCGACTACCGGGACGTGCAGGAGGAGTTGTACGAGTTCGCCGTGCCGCATCTGCTGAGCGGGGCACTGGAGCCGGACGAGACGGTGGTGGACGGCTTCGAGCGGATCGTGGAGACGTTCCTGCTGATGCTGCGCGGGGCAACACGGGGAAGATCCTTGTGCAAGCAGCCCCAAAGGGAACAATGAGGTCATGAACGACACGGCCAAAGTGCTGCTGGTGGGCGGTCCGCAGGACCTGCCCGAACGGATCGTCCCGCTCCCGCCCCCCAAGGACGATGTGAAGATCGAGCTCCGCAACGGATACGAGCACTTCAGGCGGACCTCGCGGTACGAGGACACGACGGAGGGCAGGCTGCCGGTGTACGAGTGGTGGGAGCGGACGGAGATGCCCGGTTAACACGCGCGGCATGACGCCGCCACCGCGTCCCGGAAGCCCTTCGGGTCCTCCACCCACGGCATGTGCCCCGCGTCCGGCAGGACCACCCGGCGTACGCGGGGCAGCGCCCGCTCCAGGGAGTCCACGGCGGTGCGCGGGCGCGGGTCCCGGGCACCGTCGACGATCAGCACGGGGACGTCGAGGGAGGCGCAGGCGGCGTACAGCTCGGGGGTGCCCCAGGTGCGCCTGCGCTCGTCGTTGAGCGCCCTGCTGCACGCGTGGTTGATCCCGAACCACGGGTCGGCCATGCGCTCGGCGTGCTCCAGGGCCCGCTCCCGGTCCTCGAACTCGGCCGACCACTGGAGCACCGCACGCTCCCGCTCCTCGCGTTCCGTGAGCCGGGTGCGGCCGGTCAACTCCCGCCAGCGGGCGAGGCGTTCGGGGTGATCGGCGAGCCGGGCACGGGTGTTCTCCGTGAAGGCGGGATACCAGTCGGCGTCCGGGCCGATCCCCGTACCGGAGACGTACACGAGCGTGCTGACCCGCTCGGGGTGCGCCAGCGCGTAGCTCAACGCCAGCTGGGCGCCCCAGGAGTGGCCGAGCAGCGCCATCCGGTCGAGGCCGGCGTGCCGCCGTACGGTGTCCAGGTCCGCGACGAACCGGTCGGTCGTCCACGGTCCCGCGCACGGGCGCGATCGCCCGCAACCGCGCTGGTCCCACCGGACGACGGGAGTGACGTCCGCCAGCAGCCCGGCCACGTCCGCGAACATGTCCCACAGCCCGGGCCCGCCGTGGCAGAGCACCAGGGGTGCCTCTCCGTGATCCGGCCTCGCCACCCACAGTCGTACGCCGTCGTCCGTCTCCACCGCCACGCTCGGGGTCACCAGGACAGTGTGGCCCGCGCGGGCATGGAAACGGGCCGGGAAGCCCGCTCGGGGTGGTCGGGCTTCCCGGCCCGGATTCGGGGGCGGGGGCGTCAGCCCATGTGGGGGTACGTGTAGTCGGTCGGCGGGACCAGGGTCTCCTTGATGGCGCGGGTCAGGGTCCAGCGCATCAGGTTCTGCGGGGCGCCGGCCTTGTCGTTGGTGCCGGAGGCGCGGCCGCCGCCGAAGGGCTGCTGGCCGACGACGGCGCCGGTCGACTTGTCGTTGATGTAGAAGTTGCCCGCCGCGTAGCGGAGCTTCTCCATCGTGTACGCCGCCGCCGCGCGGTCGTTGGAGATGACCGCGCCGGTGAGGGCGTAGTCGGAGACCGACTCCATCTGGGTCAGCATCTCGTCGTACTGGTCGTCCTCGTAGACGTGCACGGCGAGGAACGGGCCGAAGTACTCGGTGCGGAAGACCTCGTTCTCCGGGTCGGTGCACTCGACGACGGTCGGACGGACGAAGTAGCCGACCGAGTCGTCGTACGTGCCGCCCGCGACGATCGTGCAGGTCGGGTCGCCCGCGGCGCGGTCGATCGCGTCCTTGTTCTTGGCGAAGGCGCGGTCGTCGATCACGGCGCCGATGAAGTTCGACAGGTCGGTGACGTCACCCATGGCCAGGCCGTCGACCTCGGCCGCGAACTCCTCCTTGAAGCCGGAGTTCCAGATGGAGGCCGGGATGTACGCACGCGAGGTCGCCGAGCACTTCTGGCCCTGGTACTCGAAGGCACCGCGGGTCAGGGCGGTCTTCAGCGCCGCCCGGTCCGCGCTCGGGTGGGCGACGAGGAAGTCCTTGCCGCCGGTCTCGCCGACCAGGCGCGGGTAGGCGCGGTACTTCTCGATGTTGTTGCCGACCGTCTTCCACAGGTACTGGAAGGTCTTGGTCGAGCCGGTGAAGTGGATGCCGGCCAGGTCGCGGTGGGCCAGGGCGACCTCGGAGACCTCGATGCCGTCACCGGTGACGAGGTTGATGACGCCCTTGGGCAGACCGGCCTCCTCCAGCAACTGCATCAGCAGCACGGCGGCGTGGGTCTGCGTCGGGGACGGCTTCCACACGACCACGTTGCCCATGAGGGCCGGGGCGGTCGGCAGGTTGGCCGCGATGGCGCTGAAGTTGAAGGGGGTGATCGCGTAGACGAAGCCCTCCAGCGGACGGTGGTCCATGCGGTTCCACACGCCCGCGGAGTTGGCCGGGGGCTGCTCGGCCAGGATCTGGCGGGCGTAGTGGACGTTGAAGCGCCAGAAGTCGATCAGCTCGCAGGGCGAGTCGATCTCGGCCTGCTGGGCCGTCTTGGACTGGCCGAGCATGGTGGAGGCGGCGATGGTCTCGCGCCAGGGGCCGGAGAGCAGCTCGGCGGCGCGGAGGATGATGGCCGCGCGGTCGTCGAAGGACATCGCACGCCAGGCGGGCGCGGCGGCCAGGGCCGCGTCGATGGCGTCCTGGGCGTCCTGCTGGGTGGCGTTGCGGAGCGTGCCGATGACGGCCTTGTGGTTGTGCGGCTGGACGACCTGGAAGGCCTCGCCGCCGCCCATCCGCTTCTCGCCGCCGATGGTCATCGGCAGGTCGACCGGGTTCTCGGCGAGCTCCTTGAGCTTGGCCTCGAGGCGGGCACGCTCGGGCGTGCCGGGGGCGTAGCCGTGCACCGGCTCGTTGACGGGGGTGGGGACCTGGGTCACAGCGTCCATGAGACCTTTGACTCCTTTTTTCTTGAGCGGGTGTCTTGAGCGGGTGTTCGGGCTCAGCCCTTGGTGGCCATGCTGCGCAGGAAGAAGCGCAGGTTCGCCGGCTTCTCCGCGAGACGGCGCATGAAATAGCCGTACCAGTCGGTGCCGTAGGCGGTGTAGACGCGCATGCGGTGTCCTTCGGCGGCCAGCCGCAGGTGCTCGTCGCTGCGGATGCCGTAGAGCATCTGGAACTCGTACTCGTCCAGTTTGCGCCCGGCCTTCCGCGCGAGCTCCTGCGCGATGGAGATGAGGCGCGGGTCGTGGGACCCGATCATCGGGTACCCCTCGCCCTCCATCAAGGTCCGCAGGATACGGACGTACGCCTTGTCGATCTCGTGCCTCTGCTGGTACGCGACCTCGGCGGGCTCCTTGTACGCGCCCTTGACGAGCCGTACGCGGCTGCCGCTCGCGGCGAGCCGGCGGGCGTCGGCCTCGGTGCGGAACAGGTAGGCCTGGATGACGCAGCCGGTCTGCGGGAAGTCCTTCCGCAGCTCCTCGTGGATGGCGAACATCGAGTCGAGGGTGGTGTGGTCCTCGGCGTCGAGCGTCACGGTCGTACCGATGGCGGCGGCGGCCTCGACGACCGGGCGGACGTTGGCGAGGGCCAGCTCGTGACCACCCTGGAATGCAGGGGCGGGCCCGGAGGGCCCTCGGTCGAGGGTGGTGGCGGGCGACGGGAGGGACTGCCCGAACATCGACAGCTTGACGGACATCTCGACCCTGTCGCCGAGGCCGAGCGCCTTGAGGCGCTGGATCAGCTCCAGGTAGGCGTCCCGGGCGGCGGCGGCCTGCCCGGGGGTCGTGATGTCCTCGCCGACGACGTCCATGGTCAGCTCCAGGCCCTTGGCCGTGAGCTCCTTGATGATCGGGACGATGTCCGCCACGGTCTCACCCGGGATGAAGCGGTCGACGACCTGTTTGGTCACCGGGGCCGCCGAGATCAGACGTCGCATCCGGTCGCTGCGCGACGCGGCGAGAATCACGGGACCCAGCACGGGGCACCTCCACAACAGAGCACCAGACGGCCGTCGGCCGACGATTCGGCTACGGCACGGAGAACCACCGTGAAACCTAAGGATCCCTCTGATCGTGGGCCATCGACAGCTGTCACGCATCCGTTCCCCCGATCTCAGACAGATGTATGAAGGGGGCGCTGAAATGCGGGAGAATGCCCGAGTGACGGCCGTTTACAAAGGTGACTACCAGGAGCTGGTGGACGAGATCTCGGAGCTGCTGGGCGTCCCGGCGACCCTGGAGAACCGCGACTTCGAACTGATCGTCTTCGGCGCGTACGACGACAGCGAGGGCGAGTTGGACGCCTCGGCCCTCGACCCGGTCCGCGCCCGCTCGATCCTGACCCGGCGTTCCACGGCGGCCGTGCGCGAGTGGTTCGAGGGCTTCGGCATCACGCGGGCGACGGGGCCGGTCCGCATCCCGCCCACCCCGGAGGCCGGGGTCTTCCGCGGACGGATCTGCCTGCCGGTGCGCCATAGGAGTGTCGCCCTCGGGTACGTCTGGCTCCTCGACAGCGATCCGGGCCCGAGCGAGAGGCAGCTGACGGCGGCCATGGCGGTCACCGCCCGCATCGGCGCGCTGCTCGCGGACGAGGCCGAGGCCGGGGCCGGCCTCACCCGGGAGCTGCGGGCGGTGCTGACCGCCGAGCCGGGCTGGCAGCGGGACATGGCGGTGGCGGAGCTGCGCACGGCGCTGGGGAACCGCGCGGACGGCCCGCACACGGTGGTGTGCGTGGCCCCGTGGCCCTCGGCGGACCCCGCCGACGCACCGTCGGTGCGTACGCTGCCGGGGGCGACGGCGCTGTGCACGGTGCCGTGGGGTGCCGCGTCGCAGTCGCTCGCGCTGCTGGTGCGCCTGCGGTCGGCGGACGCGATGACGCCTGCGGTGTCGGCGGCGGGGCGCCTGCTGGAACGGGCGGGCGGCACGGGAGGCAAGGGTGGCGGCGCCGCCGCGGGCATCGCGCCCGCGCGGCCCGGGCTCGCGGAGCTGGGGACGTCCTGGCAGGAGGCGGTCGGCGCCACCCGCGCGGTGCTCGCGGAGCCGAGGCTCGGTCCGGTCGCGCAGTGGGCGCGCATCGGGCCGTTCCGTCTGCTGACCGCCCTCCCTCCGGAGGCCGCCCACGACCCCGTGGTCACCCCGCTCCTCACCCCCGCCCACCTCGAACTGGCCCGCACCGCCGAGACCTACCTCGACTACGCGGGCCAGGCGGGCCGCACGGCAGCCGCCCTGGGCATCCACCGCCAGACCCTCTACTACCGCCTGTCCCGGGTGGAGCACCTCACGGGGCTCGACCTCGACGACGGCGAGGACCGGCTGCTGCTGCACATGGCGTTGAAGGGGGCGCGGCTCTGAAAGCCGTTCCGGACGGCGCCCCGGGCACAGCACGACGCCGGGCGGGCTGGATGTCCAGCCCGCCCGGCGTCTCGGTGCGGTGGTCTCAGACCAGGTTGACCGAGCGGGCGAACGTCGCGCCGATCTCGGCGCCCAGGTCGGCCAGGACGCCGGCGCCCACCGTGTCGTCCACGGTCAGTACGGCCAGTGCCTCACCGCCGACGCCGGCGCGCGCGACCTGCATGCCGGCGATGTTGACGCCCGCCTCGCCGAGGATGCGGCCGACGGTTCCGACGACGCCGGGACGGTCCTCGTAGCGCAGGACGAGCATGTGCTCGGCGAGCGCGAGGTCGACGTCGTAGTCGCCGACGGCGACGATCTTCTGGACGTGCTTCGGGCCGGCCAGCGTGCCGGAGACCGACACCTCCTCGCCGCCGGACAGCGTGCCGCGCACGGTCACGACGTTGCGGTGGTCGGCCGACTCCGAGCTGGTCGTCAGGCGCACCTCGACGCCGCGCTCCTGGGCGAACAGGGGAGCGTTGACGTACGACACCGTCTCGTCGACGACGTCCTCGAAGACGCCCTTGAGCGCGGAGAGTTCGAGCACCTTCACGTCGTGCTGGGTGATCTCGCCGTACACCTCGACGTCCAGCCGTGCGGCCACCTCGCCCGCGAGCGCGGTGAAGATGCGGCCGAGGCGCTCGGCGAGCGGCAGGCCCGGCTTGACGTCCTCGGCGATGACGCCGCCCTGCACGTTCACCGCGTCCGGGACCAGCTCGCCGGCGAGCGCGAGGCGCACCGAGCGGGCGACGGCGATGCCCGCCTTCTCCTGGGCCTCGTCCGTGGACGCGCCGAGGTGCGGGGTGCACACGACCTGGTCCAGCTCGAAGAGCGGGGAGTCGGTGCACGGCTCCTTCGAGTACACGTCCAGGCCGGCGCCCGCGACGCGGCCCTCCTTCAGCGCCGCGTACAGCGCCTCCTCGTCGACGATGCCGCCGCGCGCGGCGTTGACGACGCGCACGCTCGGCTTGACCTTGTGCAGCGCGTCCGCGCCGATCAGGCCGAGGGTCTCGGGCGTCTTCGGCAGGTGCACGGTGATGAAGTCGGAGACGGCGAGCAGCTCGTCCAGGGACAGCACCTTGACGCCCATCTGCGCGGCCCGCGCGGGCTGCACGTAGGGGTCGTACGCCACGACCTTCATGCCGAAGGCGGACATGCGCTGGGCGACGAGCGCGCCGATGCGGCCGAGGCCGACGACGCCCAGGGTCTTCTCGGCCAGCTCCACGCCCGTGTACTTGCTGCGCTTCCACTCGCCGTCCTTCAGCGCGGCGTTGGCCTGCGGGATGTTGCGGGCGGTGGCGAGGATCAGGCCGCAGGCCAGCTCGGCGGCCGTGACGATGTTGGAGGTGGGGGCGTTGACGACCATCACGCCGGCCTTGGTGGCGGCGGAGACGTCGACGTTGTCCAGGCCGACGCCGGCGCGCGCGACGACCTTCAGCTTCTTGGCGGCGGCGATCGCCTCGGCGTCGACCTTGGTGGCGGAGCGGATCAGGATCGCGTCCACGTCGGTGATGGCCGGGAGCAGCTCGGATCGGTCCGCTCCGTTGCAGTGCCGGATCTCGAAGTCCGGGCCAAGCGCGTCAACGGTGGCGGGCGACAGCTCTTCGGCGATGAGTACGACGGGTTTCGAGCTCACGTGGGTCCTCACAAGTCCAGAGCGTGCGGACGGCCGTCCCGACGGCCGCAGGCGGAGGAGGGGGGCAAGCCGCGGAAGACGCACGACGCTGTGGGCCTGACGCGTATGTAGTCCAGCAGTGTAGTAGTGCCGCGTACGGCATATCGCGCCGCGGCGGAAGGATCACCCGTCCGTGGGTGGACAGCGTGGACAAGATGGGCGGCGGGGCCGGAGCAACCGGCTCCGGCCCCGCGGCCCTGAGGCCTACGCCTCCTCGTTCACCCAGCTCATCAGCTTGCGCAGCTGCTTGCCGGTGGTCTCCAGCAGGTGCTCGGAGTCCTGCTTCTTGTAGTCGTCGTACTTCTTCAGACCGCCGTGGTACTCGTCCATCCAGTTCTGGGCGAACGTGCCGTCCTGGATCTCGGTGAGGACCTTCTTCATCTCGACCTTGGTCTGGTCGTTGATGATGCGCGGGCCGGTGACGTAGTCGCCCCACTCGGCGGTCTCGGAGACGGACCAGCGCATCTTCTCCAGGCCGCCCTCGTACATGAGGTCCACGATCAGCTTCAGCTCGTGGAGGCACTCGAAGTAGGCGATCTCCGGCTGGTAGCCGGCCTCGACCAGGGTCTCGAAGCCCGCCTTGACCAGGGCCGCGGTGCCACCGCACAGCACGGCCTGCTCGCCGAACAGGTCGGTCTCGGTCTCCTCGGTGAAGGTCGTCTTGATGACGCCGGCGCGGGTGCCGCCGATGCCCTTGGCGTACGACAGCGCCAGCGCGAAGGCGTCGCCCGAGGCGTCCTGCTCGACGGCCACGATGCACGGAACGCCGCGGCCCTCCTCGTACTGGCGGCGGACCAGGTGGCCCGGGCCCTTCGGGGCGACCATGCAGACGTCGACGCCGGCCGGGGGCTTGATGAAACCGAAGCGGATGTTGAAGCCGTGGCCGAAGAACAGCGCGTCGCCGTCCTTCAGGTTCGGGGCGATCGACTCCTCGTAGACCTGGGCCTGGATCGGGTCCGGGACCAGGATCATGATGACGTCGGCCTCGGCGGCGGCCTCCGCCGGAGTCACCACGCGCAGGCCCTGCTCCTCGGCCTTGGCCCGGGACTTGGAGCCCTCGGGCAGACCGACGCGCACGTCGACACCGGAGTCGCGCAGCGACAGGGCGTGGGCGTGGCCCTGGCTGCCGTAGCCGATGACCGCGACCTTGCGGCCCTGGATGATGGACAGGTCGGCATCAGCGTCGTAGAACAGCTCGGCCACTTTGGGTTCTCTCCTTGATGTGACTGGTGTCGCGTCCCACCGTATGCCGGTGGGCGGAAAGGAAGTTTCGGGGTCTCGCCATACGGGCGGCCGGTGCGCTTCGCGCGGGGGCCGGCCGCCCGCTCGTGTGCCGGTACGGACCGGATCGTGTGCCGGTGGCGACCGGTTCGTGTGCCTAGGCGGACCGGTCGAGGGCGCGCAGCGACCGGTCGGTGATCGAACGGGCGCCGCGTCCGATCGCGATCGTGCCGGACTGGACCAGCTCCTTGATGCCGAACGGTTCGAGCATCTTGAGCATCGCGGACAGCTTGTCGCCGCTTCCGGTGGCCTCGATGGTGACGGCCTCCGGGGAGACGTCGACGGTCTTGGCGCGGAACAGCTGGACGATCTCGACGACCTGGGAGCGCGTCTCGTTGTCGGCGCGCACCTTCACCAGAACGAGTTCGCGCTGGACGGCCTGTGACGGCTCCAGTTCGACGATCTTCAGCACGTTGACGAGCTTGTTGAGCTGCTTGGTCACCTGCTCCAGCGGGAGGTCCTCGACGTTCACCACGATGGTGATGCGGGAGATGTCGGGGTGCTCGGTGACGCCGACCGCGAGCGAGTCGATGTTGAAGCCGCGGCGGGAGAACAGGGCGGCGATGCGGGCGAGGATGCCCGGGGTGTTCTCCACCAGGACGGAGAGCGTGTGCTTGGACATTTCTCTTTCGTCTCTCTCGTGCGTCTCTGGCTCAGTCGTCTTCGTTGTCGCCGAAGTCGGGGCGGACGTCCCGGGCGGCCATGATCTCGTCGTTGGAGGTGCCGGCGGCGACCATCGGCCACACCATCGCGTCCTCGTGGACGATGAAGTCGACGACGACCGGGCGGTCGTTGATCGAGTTCGCCTCCTCGATGACCTTGTCGAGGTCGTCCAGGGACTCGCAGCGGATCGCGTAGCAGCCCATGGCCTCCGACAGCTTCACGAAGTCGGGGACGCGGGTGCCGGCGCTCGGTCCCGTGGCGGGGCCGTTGTGAGAGGACGGGTCGTCCGTCTCGTGGCCGGAGTGCAGCACGGTGTTGGAGTACCGCTGGTTGTAGAAGAGGGTCTGCCACTGGCGGACCATCCCGAGGGCGCCGTTGTTGATGACGGCCACCTTGATCGGGATGTTGTTCAGGGCGCAGGTGGTGAGCTCCTGGTTGGTCATCTGGAAGCAGCCGTCGCCGTCGATCGCCCAGACCGCCCGGTCCGGCCGGCCGGCCTTGGCGCCCATGGCGGCCGGGACCGCGTAGCCCATGGTTCCGGCGCCGCCGGAGTTCAGCCAGGTCGCGGGCGTGTCGTACTGGACGAAGTGCGCGGCCCACATCTGGTGCTGGCCGACGCCCGCCGCGAAGATCGTTCCCTCGGGCGCCAGTTGACCGATCCGCTCGATGACCTGCTGCGGGGACAGCGAGCCGTCCGCGGGCTGGTCGTAGCCGAGCGGGTAGGTGTCGCGCCAGCGGTTGAGGTCCTTCCACCAGGCCGCGTACCTCGACCTGGCGGCCTCGCCCTGCTGACCCTCGCTGTGCTCCTTCTGCACGGCCTGGATCAGGTCCGCGATGACCTCGCGGGCGTCACCGACGATCGGCACGTCGGCCTCGCGGTTCTTGCCGATCTCCGCGGGGTCGATGTCGGCGTGGACGATTTTGGCGTACGGCGCGAAGCTGTCCAGCTTGCCGGTGACGCGGTCGTCGAAGCGGGCTCCGAGGGCGACGATCAGGTCGGCCTTCTGCAGCGCGGTGACGGCGGTGACCGCACCGTGCATGCCCGGCATTCCCACGTGCAGCGGGTGGCTGTCGGGGAACGCGCCGAGCGCCATCAGGGTGGTGGTGACGGGCGCTCCGGTGAGCTCGGCGAGGACCTTGAGCTCGGCGGTGGCCTTCGACTTCAGGACGCCGCCGCCGACGTAGAGGACGGGCCGCTTGGCGGCGCTGATCAGCTTGGCGGCCTCGCGGATCTGCTTGGCGTGCGGCTTGGTCACCGGGCGGTAGCCGGGCAGGTCCATGACCGGCGGCCAGGAGAAGGTGGTCCGCGCCTGCAGGGCGTCCTTGGCGATGTCGACGAGGACCGGTCCGGGGCGGCCGGTGGAGGCGATGTGGAACGCCTCCGCGATGACCCGGGGGATGTCCTCGGCCTTCGTGACAAGGAAGTTGTGCTTGGTGATCGGCATGGTGATGCCGACGATGTCCGCCTCCTGGAAGGCGTCCGTGCCGATCGCCTTGGACGCGACCTGGCCGGTGATCGCCACGAGCGGCACCGAGTCCATGTGCGCGTCGGCGATGGGCGTGACCAGGTTCGTCGCACCCGGGCCCGACGTCGCCATGCAGACGCCGACCTTGCCGGTGGCCTGCGCGTAACCGGTGGCCGCGTGGCCGGCGCCCTGCTCGTGCCGGACCAGGACGTGCCGCACGCGACGCGAGTCCATCAGCGGGTCGTACGCAGGCAGGATCGCCCCGCCCGGAATGCCGAATACGGTGTCGGCGCCGACCTCCTCGAGCGAACGGATCAGGGACTGCGCGCCGGTCACGTGCTCGACGGGCGCGGACTGCTGTCCTCCGGAACGGGGCCGCGGCTGCGGATGGTGGGCCCCGGTGGCCTGCTCGGTCATCGGCATTCTCTTCTCGATGCTGAGGGTTTCTGCGAAGTTCGTGCGGTGTGCGGCTGTTGTCCGCATGGTGCATGTGCAACAAAAAACCCCTCGTGCCGTTAGGCAAGCGAGGGGAGCGCGCCGGAGGAGGTCGCTGGGGATTCCGGACGGTGTCCGGTGAGTCCCAGCTCAGCCGACGCGCTTTCCAAGTACGAGAATTCGGGTGCGCATGGCACTGACCCTCCCCCCGGCACGCACCACGTGTCAAGTGGGTGGGACGGGAGTCTCATTATGTGAGCGAAGGGCGCTCCCGCCTCCCAAGACGGCCGTCGCGCCACTGCTCACACCACTGGTGTACACCCCCGTGCGGCCCGCGAAGGCCGGTTCGGCCGGACCGTGCGGAACCGGGTAGGGACCGCGGCCGATCGCCCGGCGCAGCCGGTACTCGTCCAGCGGCGCGGCGAACACCATGCCCTGCCCGTGGGTGCAGCCCATCGCGCGCAGGGCGACGAGCTGCTCGGGGAGGTCCACGCCGTCGGCCACGGACTGCAGCCCGAGGTCGGTGGCGATACGCAGCAGCCCGCTGGTGATCTTGTGCAGCCGGGCGGACTCGACGACGCCCTCGACCAGGCCGCGGTCGAGTTTCAGCACGTCGACGGGGAGCTTTCTGAGCGCCGTGATCGCCGCGTACCCGCTGCCGAAGCCGTCGAGCGCGATCCGTACGCCGAGACGCCTGAGGGCGCTCAGCCGCCGGTCCAACTCGTCCAGGCAGACCCGGGGATCGAGGTCGGCCAGTTCGACGACCAGGGAGCCGGAGGGCAGCCCGTGCCGGGTCAGCAGGGCCTCCACGGAGCCGAGCGGCATCGACCGGTCGAGCAGCCGCCGGGCGGACATCCGCACCGCCACGGGGACGGCGTGCCCGGTCGCGGTGCGCTCGGCGGCCTGCTCCACCGACTCCTGGAGGATCCAGCGGTCGAGCTCCGAGGTCTTGTCGCTGTCCTCGGCCACCCTCAGGAACTCGGCCGGCGTGAACAGCACCCCCTGGGAGGAGCGCCAGCGCGCCTGCGCGGAGACCGAGGTGATCCGGCCGCTGTCCAGGCACACCACCGGCTGATGCAGCAGCGTGAACTCGCCGTCGTGCAGGGCGGCACGCAGCCGCGTGGCCAGCTCCGCCTTGCGTACGACGTCCTGCTGCATCTGCGGCTTGTACAGCTCGACGCGGCCCTTGCCGGCCGACTTGGCGCGATACATGGCGAGGTCGGCGTTGCGCAGCAACTCGCCCCCGCCGAGGCCGGGTTCGGCGAAGGCCACGCCGATGGACGCGTTGACCCGGACGTCGTTCCCGTCGATGGCGTACGGCTGGGAGAGGGTGCCCCTGAGGCGGTCGGCGAGCTCCAGGATGTGCCGCTCCCGGGCACTGTGGTCACGGGTGCCGTCCCCGACGATCAGGGCCGCGAACTCGTCGCCGCCCAGCCGGGAGGCGGTGTCCCCGCGGCGGACCGCCTCCTGGAGTCTGCGGGCGGCCTGGACGAGCAGCTCGTCCCCGGCCTGGTGCCCGATCGTGTCGTTGACGGCCTTGAAGCCGTCCAGGTCGATGAAGAGCACCGCCGTGCCGCGCAGGGCGGCGCCGCGGTCGGAGGCACGGCGGCCGGAGACGGCCTGCTGCACGCGCCGGGTGAACAGCGCGCGGTTGGGCAGGTCGGTCAGCGGGTCGTGCTCGGCGTTGTGCTGGAGCTGCGCCTGCAGGCGCACGCGCTCCGTCACGTCCCGGCTGTTGAGGATGAGCCCGCCGTGATGGCGGTTGACGGTGGACTCGACATTGAGCCAGCCGCCGCCACCGGACCGGAAGCGGCACTCGATGCGCGTGGCACGTTCTTCGAGGGGGCTGGCGGCGAGGAAGCGGCGCACCTCGTGCACCACGCAGCCCAGATCCTCCGGGTGGATGAGATTGGCCAGTTCGGTACCCACCAGCTCCTCCGCGGGGCGGCCGTAGACACCGGCGGCGGCCGGGGAGACGTACCGGAGGATGCCGTTGGGAGCGGCGATCATGATGACGTCGCTGGAGCCCTGCACCAGGGAGCGGAAGTGGTTCTCCTTCTGCGCCAGTTCCTGGGTGAGGGTGATGTTGTCGAGCAGCATGATGCCCTGGCGCACGACGAGCGCCAGCACGACGGCGCCGGCGGTGATGAGCACGACGTGGTCGGGGCTGCGGCCGTTGAGGCCGTTGTACAGGATGCCCAGCGTGCACACGCCCGCGGCCAGGTACGGGGTGAGCGCGGCCAGGGAACCGGCGATGGGCCGGCCGGCCGGATACCGGCTGTGATCACCCCCCGGGGCGGGCGCGGGGTGGTGCCCGCCGCCGTGCTGTCCCGGCACGTGCTCGTGCACCACGCGCGGGTGCCCGTCCGGGGTGTGCCGGTCGGGCTCCCGCTGCCCCTGGTGCCGGGGAGCCGCCCAGGGGGCGTACGCGAGGAGCAGCGAGCCGGCGAACCAGCCCGCGTCCAGCAGCTGTCCGGAGTGGTAACTGCTGTGCAGCAGCGGCGAGGTGAACAGAGCGTCGCACATCACGGTCAGGGCGAGCGCGCCGATCGCGGTGTTCACGGCCGTACGGTTCCCCGGTGTTCTCCGGAAGTGCAGCGCGAGCACCATGCTGACGAGGGCGATGTCGAGCAGCGGATACGCCAGCGACAGCGCGGTGTGCGCCACGCTCGGCCCGTCGAACCGGGCGGCCTGGGCGAGCGCGAGGCTCCACGACAGGGTGAGCAGCGAGCCGCCGATCAGCCAGGCGTCCAGGGCCAGGCAGATCCAGCCCGCCTTCGTCACCGGCCGCTTGGCCAGCACGAGCAGCCCCACGATGGCGGGGGGCGCGAAGCACAGGAAGAACAGGTCGGCGTAGCTGGGGCTGGGCACCTGTCGCTGCAGGACGACCTCGTACCACCCCCAGACCGCGTTGCCCAGGGCCGCCATCGCCGAGGAGACGGCGAACAGCAGCCACGCGGGTCGAAAGCGGACGCCGGGTGTACGGGCGTAGAGGAAGCACGAGACGGCGGCCGTTCCGGCCGCGGCGGTCAGCCCGAAGTCGCCCATGACCAGCGCGAGTTCGCTCGAGCCCCAGCCGGCCGCGGAGCCGACGGCGTAGCCCGCGCAGACCAGGACCAGGACGAGCTGGTGGACCAGGCGCGACCCGCCGTCGAGAGCCGGCGGACGCGGCAGCGGCGTCCCCGGCACGGGGTGCGCCCGCGCCGGGGCTCCGTCGAGGGTGGTCGTCACGGCGGGCGGCGCGTTCACCGGGGCCCCCCGGTCCGCGCGGCTCCCGGATCGCGCTGGTCCCGGTGCGCCGGGTGCGTGTACCTCCTGCGGACGCTGGGCCTGCGGTGGTGGAGTTGGCTGAAGTGGTGGCAGCGTCTGCGCGACGCCGTGCGCCAGGGCCGCCGTCGGCGGCTCCGCCGCGTCGGATCGTTCGTCCATAGGCCGTGCATCGCCCGTCGCCCCCCTCACAGATGTGAAATGTCCGTCCCCGGCGCCGATCGGTGCGCGGCGCAGCCCCTGTCGGGACGATACACCAGTCTCGTCACTCAGGGACATAGGTTCTCTACGCACAGTGACGACCAGCGGGAATGCGCGTACTTACCGCATCCAGAGGATCGCGGAGGGTGCCCGAACCGGATTACACGCCCTTACCTGCCCGCCGTCACGCGCCCGTCGACGTCGTGGAGCCCGTCGTAAGGATCACGTTGCGCAGGGGCTCCCGGTTCACGAAACGGGTCAACTGGTCCACCAGCAGCCGCTTGGCGCGCGGCAGGAACGCCGAGGTGGGGCCGCCCACGTGCGGGCTGATCAGCACGCCGGGCGCCTGCCACAGGGGGTGCCCCGGGGGAAGCGGCTCGGGATCCGTCACGTCCAGCGCGGCGGTGAGGCGGCCGCCCTCCAGCTCCGCGAGCAGGGCCTTGGTGTCGACGACGGGCCCGCGGGCGACGTTGACCAGCAGCGCTCCGTCCTTCATCCGCGCCAGGAAGTCACCGTCGACCAGGCCCCGGGTGTCCTCGGTCAGGGGCGTGGAGACGATGACGACGTCCGCTTCGGGGAGCAGGGAGGGCAGTTCGGTGAGCGGATGCACGGGACCGCGCTCTGTGGCACGCCCGGAGCGCGCCACGCGCGCCACCCGCGCAAGCTCGAAGGGCGCGAGCCGGTCTTCGATGGCCGAGCCGATGGACCCGTATCCGACGATGAGGACCGTCTTGTCCGCTAGGGCGGGACGGAACCCGGTCTGCCAGCGCCCCTGCTGCTGCGCCCGGACGAAGTCGGGGATGCCGCGCAGGGACGCGAGGATCAGGGTGAGCGCGAGCTCGGCGGTGCTCGCCTCGTGCACTCCGCGCGCGTTGCACAGCCGTACGCCGGGCGCGATCGACGACAGCACCCCGGTGACGTCGTCGACACCGGCCGAAAGCGTCTGGACGACCTGGAGATGGGACATCCGCCCCAGCGGACCCACCTTCACGGAGTGGCTCTTCAGGTACGGCACGACGTACACCGCGCAGTCCGCGGGATCGGCCGGGAACTCCTGCCGCCCGTCCTCACCCCCGTCCCAGAAACGGTAGTTGAGCCCCTCGGGAAGACCCTCGATGTCCTGCGGCGGAATGGGTAGCCATACGTCTGCGGTCATGGTCAGAGGCTATGTCAGGGACGCAAGGGCGCAGAGGTTAGGTTGGGAGGCCAGGAAAGGGAGGTTCACGACCAGGTGGAGCGCAGGACGATCGGGGCCGAGGCGCTCGCGGTGGGGGCCGTCGGACTCGGATGCATGCCGATGAGCTGGGCGTACAGCGCTTCCCGGCGGCGGGGCGACGAGTCGCTCAGGGCGGTGCACCGGGCGCTGGACGTGGGCTCGTCGCTGCTGGACACGGCTGACATGTACGGCCCGTTCACCAACGAGCTGCTGCTGGGCCGGGTGCTGAAGGAGCGGCGCGCGGACGCCTTCGTGTCGACGAAGGTCGGCCTGCTGGTCGGCGAGCAGCACATCGTGGCCAACGGCCGCCCGGGGTATGTGAAGCGGGCGTGCGACGCCTCCCTCAGGCGCCTGCAGACGGACTTCATCGACCTCTACCAGCTGCACCGCGCCGACCCCGAGGTCCCGGTCGAGGAGACGTGGGGCGCGATGGCGGAACTCGTCCAGGCCGGGAAGGTACGGGCGCTCGGCCTGTGCGCGGTGGGTGCGCGCGGCGGCCGCCGCTCGGGCGCGGGTCTGCACGACGCCACGCTCCGCCAGCTCCGGCGGGTGCAGCAGGTCTTCCCGGTGAGCGCGGTGCAGGCCGAGCTGTCGGTGTGGTCGCCGGAGGCGCTGGACGCGCTGCTGCCGTGGTGCGAGGCGCGGGGCGTGGGCTTCCTGGCGGCGATGCCGCTGGGCCACGGCTTCCTGACCGGCACGCTGACCCCCGGCGGGGGCTTCGAACCCGAGGACGTCCGGGCCCGCCACCCCCGTTTCACGGCCGAGATGATGGCTGCCAACCAACCCATCGTGGCGGACCTGCGCCGCATGGCCCGCCGGCACGGCGAGGACGTCACTCCCGCTCAGGTGGCCCTGGCGTGGGTGCTGGCCCAGGGCCGGCACGTGGTCCCGGTGCCGGGGACCAAGCGGGAGCGCTGGGCCACGGAGAACGCCGCGGCCGCCGGCCTCGGGCTGACCGCGGCGGACCTCACGGCACTGGCCCGGCTGCCGCGCGCGCAGGGGTCGTGGGAATGACGGCCACGGGCGCCCGAAACCCGTCCGGCTGAATCGGGAACCCATGCGGTGCGAGCGGTGTATGAGAAGGAGAGCCTGGAGGGGAACCGCCGCGTCGAAGGGACCATGATCGTGCAACGTCGAGCTGCGACGGCCGTGCTGGCCGCGGCCACGCTCCTGCTCACGGCCGGCTGCTCCTCCGGCGGGGGAGGATCACCGTTCGGGAGCGGGAGCACAGGGTCGAGCGGGCCGGGCGGCGCGGCAGCCGGTGTCTCCGCGTCCGGCAGGGCGTCCGAGCCGACCCCGCCCGCCCAGGGTTCCGTGAAGGTGCTGCGGACGGTCACCGAGGATCTGACATCCCCGTGGGGCCTGACGCCCCTGCCGGACGGCGACCTGCTGGTCTCCTCCCGTGACGACGCGACGATCGTCCACGTGGACGCGAAGACGGACAAGAAGACCGAACTGGGCAAGGTCTCGGGGGTGTCCCCGGCCGGTGAGGGCGGCCTCCTCGGCATCGCCCTCTCCCCCGACTTCGCCTCGGACCACATGATCTACGCCTACTTCACCTCGGCCTCGGACAACCGCATCGTCCGCATGCTGTACGACGAGCACAAGCCCGCCGGCGATCAACTGGGCGCCCCCGACACGATCTTCAAGGGCATCCCCAAGGGCCGTATCCACAACGGCGGCCGCATCGCCTTCGGCCCGGACGGCATGCTCTACGCGGGCACGGGCGAGAGCGGCAACGGGGGACTGGCCCAGGACAAGAACTCCCTGGGCGGCAAGATCCTGCGCCTGACCCCGGAGGGCGAACCGGCCCCGGGCAACCCGTTCCCCGACTCCCCCGTCTACAGCTACGGCCACCGCAATGTGCAGGGGCTGGCCTGGGACGGCAAACAGCGGCTGTTCGCCTCGGAGTTCGGCCAGCACACCTGGGACGAGCTGAACGCGATCAAGCCCGGCGACAACTACGGCTGGCCGGATGACGAGGGCCAGTCGTCGAACAGCACGTTCCACAACCCGATCGCCGAGTGGCACACGGACGACGCCTCCCCCAGCGGCATCGCCTACGTCGACGGCGTCATCTGGATGGCGGCCCTGAAGGGCGAACGCCTGTGGCGTATCCCGCTGAAGGGCACGGAGGCCGCGGCCGCCCCGCAGGCCTTCCTCACGGGTGAGTACGGCCGCCTGCGCACCGTGACCGCGGCGGGCGGCGACAAGCTGTGGCTCGTCACGAGCAACACGGACGGCAGAGGGAAGCCGGCGAAGGGCGACGACCGAATCCTGGAACTGGAGGTGAAGTGAGCCCCGTTGGGGAGCCGGCCCCCTTGGGGAGCAGGTCCGGTGAGCAGCAGGCCCGTTGAGGCGTGGGCCGCACCCGGATTCACCCCGTCTTCCCGGCGGGGAGCGGGTCGGACGGAAACAGGTCCAGCCGGTGGGCCAACGCCGCCGCCTCTCCCCTGCCCGCGACGCCGAGCTTGCCGAGGATGTTCGACACATGGACGCTCGCGGTCTTCGGGGAGATGAACAGCGCCTCGGCTATCTGACGGTTGGTACGGCCCGCCGCGACCAGGCGCAGGACGTCGCGCTCCCGGCTGGTGAGACCGAGGGCCTCTACGGGATCGGCCGGGGTGAGGGCGTGCTCGCGGGCACGGGTCAGGGACAGGCGGCCGCGCTGGGCGAGGAGGGTGACGGCGTCGGCCAGCGGGCGCGCGCCGAGGTGGCCGGCGACGGCGTGGGCCAGGCGCAGCAGCTCCGTGGCACGGGCCCGCTCGTCCTCGCCGCCCGAGGAGAGGAGTGCCTCGGCCAGACGGTGCCGGACGCGGGCGAGGTCGTAGGGCCGCTCCAACTGCTCGAAGGCGGTGACGACATGCGACCAGGCGTCCACGTCGGCGGTGCCCTCGGCCCGGCGCAGTTCGGCGCGGGCCCACTGCTCGTAGCCGAGCCAGATCGGTGCGTTGGTGGTGAGCTTCTTGACGGCCGCGGCGATGCGCTCCAGGGCCGCCGCGCGGCCCGGCTGCGCGGCGGGCACCGTCCGGGCGCCGGCCTCGGCGGTGGCGGCGGCCAGCAGGAGGTGCCAGCCATAGCGCTGGGTGCCGGGCGGCATGCCGGAGTCCAGGGCGCGGTCGAGTTCGGCGCGGGCGTCGAGGAGGCGCCCTTCGGCCGCGGCGACGCCGATCGCGAGGGCGGCCAGCGGGAGGGACTGCTGGGGCATGGGGTCGTGGGCGCCGTAGCGGCTCCGGGCGGCGGCCAGTTGGCGCGCGGCCTCGGGCCCGTCGCCACGGCCGAGGGCGATCCGGGCCAGCACCATGAGGGCCATCCCCTGGGGCTTGGCGTTGTGGCCGCGCCGCAGCGCGTGCTCCGCGGCCTCGACGGCGGCGTCCCAGCGGCCCAGTGAGTACCGCGAGTCGGCGAGGTTGGACCACACCCAGGACTCGGAGTTCAGCAGGCCGAACTTCCGCGTGTGGCCGACCCCTTCCTCCAGGAGGCGGGCGGCCTCGCCGGAGCGGCCCAGGGCTTCGAGCTCGGAGGGCAGGTTGATGTAGGCGCGTCCGGCGACGGACGGCATGCCGTCGGCGACGGTCCGTTCCTTCACCTCGGTCATCATCGCGAGTCCCGCCTCGGCGTCGCCCGCGCCGGCCATGAGGCCGCCGAGGGTGAGGCGGGCGTTCGTCTCCGTCTCGCGGGCGCCCAGCATCCGGGCGTACTCCACCGCGCGTTCGGCGGCCGAGAAGGCCTCCGGGCCGGGCGCGCGCAGCATCAGCGAACCGGCGACCTGGTCCAGCACATTGGCGTGTACCTCGGACGGTGGGAGTCCGCGCACCAGTTCCTGTGCGGTGGCCAGCTCCTGCCGGCCGTCGCCACGGGCCAGGTTCTGCACCAGGTGGGAGCGCTGGGTCCAGAACCAGGCCGCGCGCAGGGGATCGTCCTCTTCCTCCAGCAGCCCCAGCGCCCGCTTGGTGATCTTCAGGGCGCGCTCGCGCTCCCCGCACAGCCGCCCCGCGACGGCGGCCTCGGCCATCAGATCGAGATAGCGCAGGGGCGCGGTGGCCGGGTCGCAGCCGCAGGGAGGGTAGACCTCGGTGTAGTCGACCGGGCGCAGGGTGGCCCTGACGTTCTCGGGGGTGGCGTCCCACAGCTCCATCGCCCGCTCCAGCAACCGCAGTTGTTCGGAGTAGGCGTGGCGGCAGCGGGCCGCCACGGAGGCGTCCAGGACGGCGGGCAGCGCCTTGGCGGGATCGCCGGCGTGGTACCAGTAGCTGGCGAGGCGGGTGGGGCGCTCGTCGGCGGGGGCGAGCGTCGGGTCGGCCTCCAGGGCTTCGGCGTAACGGCGGTTGAGGCGGGAGCGCTCGCCGGGCAGCAGGTCGTCGGCGACGGCCTCGCGGACCAGGGAGTGGCGGAAGCGGTAGCCGTCGCCGCCGGGTGCGGGTGTGAGGATGCCGGCGTTCACGGCGGACCGCAGGGCCTCGATGAGGTCGTCCTCGGCGAGCCCGGCGACGGCGGCGAGCAGCCGGTACTCGACGGTCGAGCCGCCCTCGGCGACGATCCGGGCGACGCGCTGGGCGGTCTCCGAGAGCGTCTCGACGCGCACGAGGAGCAGATCGCGCAGCGAGTCGGTGAGGCCGGTGCGGCAGCCCTCATGGGCGGCGACGGCCAACTCCTCGACGAAGAAGGCGTTGCCGTCGGACCGTTCGAAGATCTCGTCGGCCTGGTGGGGGTCCGGTTCGGCGGCGAGGATGCCGGCGATCTGGCGGCCGACCTCCTCGCGGTTGAAGCGGGCGAGTTCGACGCGGCGGACGGTGCGCAGCCGGTCGAGTTCGGCGAGGAGGGGGCGCAGGGGATGGCGGCGGTGGATGTCGTCGGAGCGGTAGGTGGCGAGGATGACGAGGCGGCCGGTGCGCAGGGTGCGCAGGAGGTAGGACAGGAGGTGGCGGGTGGAGGCGTCGGACCAGTGCAGGTCCTCCAGGGCGACGACGACCGTGCGGTCGGCGGCGGCCCGTTCGAGCAGGCGGGCGGTGAGTTCGAAGAGCCGGGCCGTCCCCTCCTCGTCGTGCCGGCCCGCGGCCCGGGTGAGCGCGGCGTCGCCCAACTCGGGCAGCAGACGGGCCAGTTCCTCCTCCTGGCCCGCGGCAGCATCGGACACCTCGTCGGGCAGCGCGCGGCGCAGGGCGCGCAGGGCGGTGGAGAACGGGGCGAACGGCAGCCCGTCGGCGCCGATCTCCACACAACCGCCCACGGCCACGACGGCGCCCTGACGGGAGGCGGCCGTGGCGAACTCCTCGACCAGACGCGTCTTGCCGACGCCCGCCTCACCGCCGATCAGCAGCGCCTGTGGCCCTCCCGCGGCGGCACGGGCGAGCGCGTCGTTCAGCGTGTCCCACTCATCGCCGCGGCCGACGAACACCGGACTGACGGATCTGGTCTCCACGGGCCCGAGCATCGCACGGGGGCCCGGCGAGGCGGCGGCGGTTTTCCACAGCGGGGGTGGATTCGTCGTACCGGTGGCGGGGAGCGGTGCCCTACGGCCGTCGCTCACGCGGCGCGCGGAAGCCGGCGACGGGGGTGGCCGGCGTCGCCGCCGGGTTCGGGCTCGGGGCGGGCCGCGGTGCGGCGGGCCGTCGCCTCGCGGCGGGCTTCGTGGCGCACGCGGACGGCCTCGCGGGCCAGGCGCTCGTGCTCGGCCCGGCGGAGCAGCTCGGCGGAACGGACGCGGTGGAGTTCGAACTCGAACATGGCAGGTCCTCCAGGAGAGTCGGGTGCGGGTTTCGGGCTTCGCTTGCCGCGATGCCCCCACCTTCGTCTCCCAGGGAGGGGTGCCGCATCGGGAGAGTTCCGCATCTTCGGGCGGGCGGCGGCCCCTTGGACATGCGTAAGGGGCCTCAGAGGATCCGTCTCGTGCTCACGGATGCTCTAAGGCCCCTTGGACGCCTGCGGTGTCGGCGTACGGATTCAGTGCGGCGACGGCAGCGCGAGCAGCGCGTCGGAGTACTTGAGGACGGCCAGGAGCAGGCCGATGACGCCGAGCGAGACGCCCGCCCAGGCGACCGACTTGATCCAGGGGGCCTGCGGCTTGCCGGGGGTGCCGAACGCGGGCCGGGCCAGGACGACGACGCCGGTGACCAGCGAGGCCAGCGCGAAGAGCCCGGCCCACAGCGCGGTGGTGTGCCAGGCGTCGCCGTAGACCGCCTTGATCTGCGCGCCGACGCTCGCGGTCGACGCGGTCTTCAACTGGCCGACGAGGGTCGCGCGCGCGGCGGCGACGGTGCCGATCCAGCCGCCGGTGAGCGAGACGAGGCCCAGCGCGGCGGAGACCACGGCGGCGGCGCCCTGGCCGACCCCGGAGGCGCCCTCGGGCGCGTTCTCCGCGACCTCGCCGAGCTCCTCGCCGGCTGCGGCGACGGCCTCGGTCTCCGTCACCTCGTCGGCGGCCTCGGTCGACTTCGTACGCTCGGCTGCCTTGGTCGCGTCCACCGTTTCCTCGCCGTTCCTCGCCTGATCGATCTCGGTCTCGTCGTTCTTGGCCTCGGTGCCGGTCCCGGCACCGTCAACAGTCTTCGTTCCCATGTCTCGCACCGTACGGACGCTCTCTGAGAGGACTCTTAATGATCGTTGTGAGCGGTACGCGCGCGTGCCGCGCGCCACTCGGGGGCGAGCACCGACCAGACCTCGATGTCGTGCCGGATGCCCTGGTGGAGGCGGCTCTCGCGGAGCACCCCGTCCCTGGTCATCCCCAGCCGCCGCGCGACATTGACGCTCGGCTGGTTGGCGGACGCCGCATGCCACTCCACCCTGTGCATGCCGCGCTCGTCAACCGCCCAATCGATGAGCATCCTGACGGCGCGCGTGACCAGGCCCCGTCCGGCCGCGGCGGGCTCCAGCCAGCAGCCCGCCTCGCAGTTGCCCTGCTGTGCGTCGAACGTGCGGAACAGCACCCCGCCGACCAGCTTCCCCTCCAGCCAGATCCCATGCAGGCTGCCGGCGTCCGCGGTGCGCTTGTCGGCGTACGCGGTGAGGAGGACGCGCGCGGAGTCGACGTCCGTCGCCCCCGCCCCGAAGGCGATGTACTGCCCGATGAACTCCCGACCCCGGTCCAGGTGCGCGAGGAACTCCTCGGCGTGCCAGGGCTCCAGCGGGCGCAGTTCGGCGCCGTCGTCCCCCAGGGATCTCGCGTACATCGTGCGGTTGCTCCTTCGCTGCGTGCGCTGCTACCGAACGAGCCTCTCATGGGCGGTGCGATCCTCGTCCCCAAGGCGTACGCCGTACGCCTGGCATACGTCGCCGTCCGGGGCGTCCCTCCGGCCGCCCCACTCCCCGCGCCGGGCCCGCCGGACCGTACGTACTACG
This sequence comes from Streptomyces sp. NPDC046805, assembly GCF_040645355.1. Lineage (NCBI taxonomy): Bacteria > Bacillati > Actinomycetota > Actinomycetes > Kitasatosporales > Streptomycetaceae > Streptomyces > Streptomyces sp. NPDC046805. The sequence goes on from NZ_JBEYYC010000005.1 coordinate 176,917, forward strand.
CTCGCCCGGCATGAGGGGACGCGCTGATTCCGACATAGAACCCGAGACAGCCGAGGCGGCCGTCCCGGAGGACCGTGCGGGGGACCACCCGGAGGACTCGGACCACGCCGAGGGCGAGGACTACGTCGAGGACGCCCGCCGGGCCCGCTGGACGGCGATCGGTACCGGAGCCCTGCTCTCCCTCGCGGGCCTCGCCGCCGCGCTGCTCCGTCTCACCGGCTCCGCACCGGCACTGGTGCCGGCCGCCTACGCCTTCGGCGCCGCCGTGTGCGTGCTCGCCACGGTCCTCGGTCACCGCGGCCGTACCCGCTGGGCCCTCTGGCTGCTGATCACGGGCACGATGATCATGGCCCTCGGCGACCAGTCCGACTGAACGCGGCTGAACCTGGCCGGGAAACACCTGGGGGATGCATCGAAACCGATGCATCCCCCAGGGACTACCGCTTACGGACGCCGATCGCTCAGCCCTCGCTGACGCCCAGCTTCTCCAGGATCAGCTCCTTGACGCGGGCCGCGTCGGCCTGGCCGCGGGTGGCCTTCATGACCGCGCCGACCAGGGCGCCGGCCGCGGCCACCTTGCCACCGCGGATCTTGTCGGCGATGCCCGGGTTCCCGGCGATGGCCTCGTCGACGGCCGTGCCAAGGGCGGAGTCGTCGGAAACCACCTTGAGCCCGCGCTTCTCGACGACCTCGTCCGGGGTGCCCTCGCCCGCGAGGACGCCCTCGATGACCTGGCGGGCCAGCTTGTCGTTCAGGTCACCCTTCACGACCAGCTCGGTGACCCGGGCGACCTGCTGCGGCGTGATGGCCAGCTCGTCCGGCGAGACACCCGACTCGTTGGCGCTGCGCGCCAGTTCGCCCATCCACCACTTGCGGGCGGATGCGGCGTCGGCACCGGCGTCGATCGTGGCGACGATCGGGCCCAGCGCGCCGGCGTTGAGGATCGCCTGCATGTCGGTGGCCGAGATCCCCCACTCCTCGCGGAGCCGGTTGCGGCGGACCAGCGGCAGCTCGGGCAGCGCGGCGCGGATCTCCTCGACCCACTCGCGCGACGGGGCCACCGGCACCAGGTCCGGCTCGGGGAAGTACCGGTAGTCCTCGGCCTCCTCCTTCACGCGGCCCGAGGTCGTCGACCCGGTGTCCTCGTGGAAGTGGCGGGTCTCCTGGACGATGGTGCCGCCCGAGGAGAGCACGGCCGCGTGCCGCATGATCTCGAAGCGGGCCGCGCGCTCCACGGACCGCAGCGAGTTGACGTTCTTGGTCTCACTGCGCGTGCCGAACTTGTCGGCGCCCTTGGGCATCAGCGACAGGTTGACGTCGCAGCGCATCTGGCCCATCTCCATGCGGGCCTCGGAGACGCCGAGCGCCTTGATGACCTCGCGCAGCTCACGGACGTACGCCTTCGCCACCTCGGGGGCACGGTCGCCCGCGCCGACGATCGGCTTGGTGACGATCTCGATGAGCGGGATGCCGGCGCGGTTGTAGTCGAGCAGCGAGTGCTGCGCGCCGTGGATACGGCCCGTGGCACCGCCGACGTGCGTCGACTTGCCGGTGTCCTCCTCCATGTGGGCGCGCTCGATCTCCACGCGGAAGGTCTCGCCGTCCTCCAGCTGTACGTCGAGGTAGCCGTTGAAGGCGATCGGCTCGTCGTACTGGGACGTCTGGAAGTTCTTCGGCATGTCCGGATAGAAGTAGTTCTTACGGGCGAAGCGGCACCACTCGGCGATCTCGCAGTTCAGCGCGAGACCGATCTTGACGGCGGACTCGACGCCGATCGCGTTGACGACCGGGAGCGCGCCGGGCAGGCCGAGGCAGGTCGGGCACGTCTGCGAGTTGGGGTCGGCGCCCAGTTCGGTCGAGCACCCGCAGAACATCTTGGTCTTGGTGCCGAGTTCGACATGGACCTCGAGGCCCATGACGGGGTCGTACGACGCCAGTGCGTCCTCGTACGACACCAGGTCGGTCGTGGTGGTCACGATGAAACTTCCCTCTCAGCCCAGCAGGACGTCGTCATCGCCCAGCCGCTTCAGCTCGCGGTAGAGGATGGCGAGGCCGGTCACGATGGCGACGGCGGAAACGGCGGCGTCGATCAGGCGCAGCGTGTCGTGCTCGGCGCGGGCCTTCTTGATCTGCTTGGCGACGCCGACCGCGCTGAACGCGGTCCCCGCCATGGACAGGTACGTACCGGACTTCGACTTCTTGAAGCCCTTGGCCTTGTTCAGTGCACTCACAGCGACGGAGCCTCCTCGAGCAGCGGGTGCCCCCACTTTTCCACGAAGGCGGCCTCGACGGCCGCACCGACCTTGTACAAACGGTCGTCCTTCAGCGCCGGGGCGATGATCTGCAGACCGACCGGAAGGTTGTCCTCGGGCGCGAGGCCGCAGGGCAGCGACATCGCCGCGTTGCCCGCGAGGTTGGTCGGGATCGTGCAGAGGTCGGCCAGGTACATGGCCATCGGGTCGTCGGTGCGCTCGCCGATCGCGAAGGCGGTGGTCGGCGTGGTCGGCGAGACGATCACATCGACACCACTGCCCGGCTCGAAGGCCTTCTCGAAGTCGCGCGTGATGAGCGTGCGGACCTTCTGGGCGCTGCCGTAGTAGGCGTCGTAGTAGCCGCTGGAGAGGGCGTACGTGCCGAGCATGATGCGCCGCTTGACCTCGTCGCCGAAGCCAGCCTCACGGGTGAGGGAGGTGACCTCCTCGGCCGAGTGGCTGCCGTCGTCGCCGGTCCGCAGGCCGTAGCGCAGGCCGTCGAAGCGGGCGAGGTTGGAGGAGCACTCGGACGGCGCGATCAGGTAGTACGCCGACAGCGCCAGGTCGAAGGACGGGCAGTCCAGCTCGACGATCTCGGCGCCCAGTTCCTTGAGCAGCTCGACGGACTCGTCGAAGCGCTGGATGACGCCGGCCTGGTAGCCCTCGCCGCGGAACTGCTTGACGACGCCGATGCGCATCCCGGCGACGCTGCCGTTGCGGGCGGCCTCGACGACCGCCGGCACCGGGGCGTCGATGGAGGTCGAGTCGAGCGGGTCGTGCCCGGCGATGACCTCGTGGAGCAGCGCCGCGTCCAGGACCGTACGGGCGCAGGGGCCGCCCTGGTCGAGGGAGGACGAGAACGCCACCATGCCGAAGCGGGACACGGCGCCGTAGGTCGGCTTCACGCCGACCGTGCCGGTGACGGCGGCCGGCTGGCGGATGGAACCGCCGGTGTCGGTGCCGATGGCGAGCGGCGCCTGGAAGGAGGCGAGCGCGGCGGACGAACCGCCACCCGAGCCACCGGGGATCTTGGTGAGGTCCCACGGGTTGCCGGTCGGGCCGTAGGCGCTGTTCTCGGTGGAGGACCCCATGGCGAACTCGTCCATGTTGGTCTTGCCGAGGATGACGACGTCGGCGTCCTTCAGGCGCTTGGTGAGCGTCGCGTCGTACGGCGGGATCCAGCCCTCGAGGATCTTCGAACCGACGGTCGTCGGAACGCCCTCGGTGGTGAAGATGTCCTTGAGCGCGAGGGGAACACCGGCCAGCGGGCCGAGCTTCTCCCCGCGGGCGCGCTTGTCGTCCACGGCGCGCGCCTGGGCGAGGGCGCCCTCACGGTCGACGTGCAGGAAGGCGTGCACCTTCTCGTCGACGGCGTCGATGCGGGCGAGGTGGGCCTCGGTGACCTCGACGGCCGTGAGCTCGCCGGAGGCGATCTTCTCGGCGGTCTCGGCGGCGGTGAGCTTGATGATGTCCGTCATGACTTCTTAGTCCTCCCCCAGGATCTGCGGCACCTTGAAACGCTGCTGCTCCTGGGCCGGGGCGCCGGAGAGCGCCTGCTCGGGGGTGAGCGACGGACGGACCTCGTCCGCCCGCATGACGTTCGTCAGCGGGAGGGGGTGCGAGGTCGGCGGTACGTCTTGGTCGGCGACCTCGCTGACGCGGGCGACCGCGCCGATGATGTCGTCGAGCTGGCCTGCGAAGTGGTCGAGCTCTTCGGGCTTCAGCTCCAGACGCGCCAGCCGGGCGAGGTGGGCGACCTCCTCGCGCGTGATGCCAGGCATGCAGCGATCCTCTGGGGTGAGTGTGTGTGGTTTGGGGTTGGGGCTCGTCGTCCCCTTCCCGTCGTCCGCCCGAAGGGCGGGTCGCGCGGCGTCTGGGGCGTGCGATCGCAAGGCGCCGGAGCGTCCTCGTGGCGGAGCCACGTGGGCGATTCGGCAACGCGGCGAGCGTGCGTGCCAGGCGTCGCGCGACAGACGGGAAGGGGACGACTAGCCCCAATCCTATGGGGCCCGGCACGGTGCCCGTGAAACAGTTTCCCGAGCCGGGCGCCCCACGGGTCCTCCAGGCTCGCCGGCCGCGGTCAGCGGCGCCCCTCCCAGGCGGCGCTCCGCAGGAAGTGGTTGTCGTAGACCTCCTGTACGTCGAGGAGGCTCTCCGGGGTGAGTTCGCCCAGGCGGATGCGCTGGAGGTGGCGGAAGTACTCGAAGCGCTCGACGCCCGGGGCGATCACGATCAGGATGTCGGCGGTGGCCCCGGGGGCGGCGGCGAACGCGTGCGGCCTGCCCGGCGGCACGATGACGAGGTCGCCGCGCTCGGCGGTGACGACGTCGTCTCCGGAGAGGAGCTCGGCGGCGCCGTCGAGCAGGTAGAACATCTCGGCGGAGTTGTTGTGGAGGTGCGGGCGGGCCCCGTCGGCACCCTCGCCGAGGGTGATGCGCACGGTGGACAGCGCACCGCCGCTGGCACTGCTGTCGGCGAGCAGCTTGACGGTGGAGGGCGCCTGGCCGAGCACCTCGGCCTCGGCGTCCCGGACGAGTACGGTCTCGTCGAACTTCGGCACGAACAACGACATGGCTGGTTCCCCCCGGGTGGGACGTCGGGTCGGACCGCGAACAGCAGTCCGGCGGTGATGAGCACAATGATCGCGGTGGCGAAGTGAATTCAGCCCGCAGCCGTCAGTCGTCGGAAGCCGCCGCCGGCAGGGCGGCCCGCTGCCAGCCCCGCGACCCCCGCGCCCGCAGCCACGCCGTCGTCTCCTCGGGAGGCATCGCGGCGGCCACCAGCCAGCCCTGTACGGCGTCACAGCCCAGGTCCCGCAGCCGTTCCCAGGTCTCGTCGTCCTCCACGCCCTCCGCGACGACCAGCAGCCCGAGTGAATGCGCCAGGTCGACCGTGCAGCGCACGATCTCCGCGTCCTCGGTGTCCACGGCCAGCCGCGCCACGAACGACCGGTCGATCTTCAGCTCGCTCACCGGCAGCCGCCGGAGATGGACGAGCGACGAGTACCCGGTGCCGAAGTCGTCCAGGGACATCTTCACGCCGTGCCCGGACAGCGCGGCGAGCGTGTCGGCGGCGCGCTGCGGGTCCTCCAGCAGGACGTGCTCGGTGATCTCCAGCTGCAGCGCTCCCGCCGGGACCCCGTGCCGGGCCAGCCGCGCGGCCACCGAGCCCGCGAAACCCGGCGTGTGGACGTCCCGCGGGGAGACATTGACCGCGACGGGCACCCGCAGGCCCCGCGCACGCCACTCGGCGACCTGCCCGAGCGCGGTCTCCAGTACGTACTCCGTCAGATGGGGCATCAGCCCGGACGACTCGGCGATCGCTATGAACTCGTCCGGCGGAACCTTCCCGCGCTCGGGGTGCACCCAGCGGACCAGGGCCTCGAGACCGGCGACCTGCCCGTCGAAGCGGACCTTGGGCTGGTAGTGCAGCTGCACCTCGTGCGCGTCGAGGGCGCGGCGCAGATCGCCCAGCAGACCGAGCCGGTCGGGGGTGTTGGAGTCCCGCTTGGACTCGTACACCTCGACGCCCGTACGGTCCCGTTTCGCCTGGTACATCGCCACGTCCGCGCGGCGCAGCAGCCCCTCGGCGTCGGGGGCGTGGTCCGGGAAGACGGCGACGCCCGCGCTGGCCTCCAGCACGAGGGTGAGTCCGTCGAGGTCGAGCGGTGAGCTCAGCGCGGTGACGAGACCGCGGGCGACGCGGATCGTCGACGTCGTGGAGTCGGCGATCGGCACCAGTACGGCGAACTCGTCGCCACCCAGCCGCGCGGCCTCCGCTCCGCGCGGCAGGGCGTGCCGGAGCCGGTCCGCGATCTGCAACAGCAGCCGGTCACCGGCGAGATGACCGAGAGTGTCGTTCACCGACCGGAAGCGATCGAGGTCGATCAGCATGAGGGCGGCGCGGGCGTCGATGCGCTCGGCGTCGTCGAGGGCGGTCCAGATCCGCTCCAGGAGCCACTGCCGGTTGGGCAGCCCGGTCAGCGGGTCGCGCAGTTGCTCCTCCGCCCGGGCCCTGGCTATCCACAGGGTGGAGTCGAGGGCGATCAGCGGGATGGAGAACAGCGGGAGCAGGACCGGCCGGGCGACGGCGACCACGCAGACCAGCGGCGCGATGCCGAGCAGCGCGACCGCGACCAGTCCGTGTCTGACCAGGGCGGTGCGGGCGATGGTGGGCAGGCCGCCGCCGCGCGGGGCGTGCAGGTACCACAGCAGGGTGCGGGTGACCGCGAGGTAGGCGACCGCGACCAGCACGACCTGGGGGCCGGTGGTGACGGTCCAGTCGTCCGGGTTCCAGCGCGTCTCCACGGTCGGCACGCGGCCGAAGACGCCCAGCACCAGAGCGCCGGCGCCGATGCCGAGGATGTCCACCGCGCCGTGCAGCACGCCCTGCCGCCAGCGGTGGCGGCGGGCTATGCCGACCAGGACGACGACGGTGAGGCTGACCATGCCGGCGGCCACCCAGCCGTACAGCAGCAGGACGGCCAGGGTGAGGGCGGCGCCGGAGCCGGTGCCGCCCCACCAGCGGGCGTGGCCGAGCATCACCAGGTGGCCGACGATGACGCCGGTGAGCACGGCCAGGGACCAGCCGACCGTGCCGGCCGGGAAGAGGGCGCGGTGCTCGGTGAATGCCCGCAGGAAGCCGACGCCCAGCGCGAATCCGGCGGCCGCGACGATGCCGGCGGGCAGCGCGGGCAGGGACTGATGGCGTTCGACTCCGGCCCCGGGCAGCGCGGGGGCTCCTTCCAGGGCCAGGCATGCGGAGGCGCGCGTCGGGGTCGCGGTGCGCGGACGTGCGACGACATGCCCCCGCACACCCGCCCGCTCCGTGGCCCGCGCCACCCACCGGCACCTTCGCCACGCGACCGCCCTGCGACGCAGGCGCAGCCATGAGTCCGGGGCGGCGCTCTCGGTCGGTTCCATTCCCGTCCCTCTCACAGCCGGCGGTGCCCACGCCACGCGGCCCGATGCCCGTCAACGGCTCCGCGCTGGAAAACCCTTCCCCCCGTTCCCCAGGTCGGCCTTCGAGATGTTCCTCGAGGGTTACGTCAAGGGCCTTGCGAGAGCAGGGGGATGCCCCGACCGCAGCTGGGCACGGCAGGTGCATGTCTCAACAGTAGGACGAGGAAGGCTTCCACGGGCAGCGGTCGTCGACGGTTGCCCGAATGCGCCCCGGCCACCCGTATGCGTCTGGTATGCGCCGAACGGGTGGCCTTCCCCCGCTACTCCCCGGCCGGAAGGGCGACTTCGGCGGCGGCCTCGGGCCCCTGCTCCAACAGGACGCCGAAGCCGTCCTCGTTCAGAACCGGCACCTTGAGCTGCATGGCCTTGTCGTACTTCGATCCCGGATTCTCACCCACGACGACGAACGACGTCTTCTTCGACACAGATCCGGTCACCTTCGCGCCTCGGCTCTGCAGCGCCTCCTTGGCGCCGTCCCGGGTGTAGTTCTCCAGCGTTCCGGTGACGACGACGGTGAGCCCCTCCAGCGGGCGCGGGCCCTCGTCCTCGCCGGTGGCCTCCTCCTCCAGCGGGACGCCGGCGGCCTTCCACTTGCGGACGATCTCGCGGTGCCAGTCCTCGGCGAACCACTCCTTGAGGGCGGCGGCGATGATCGGGCCGACGCCGTCGGTGGTCGCCAACTCCTCCTCGGTGGCCTGCTCGATGCGGTCGATGGAGCGGAACTCGCGGGCGAGGGCCTGGGCGGCGACCGGGCCGACGTGGCGGATGGACAGGCCGTTGAGGAAGCGGGCGAGCGGACGCTCCTTGGCCGCCTCGATGTTCTTCAGCAGCGCGAGGGTGTTCTTCTTCGGCTCGCCCTTCTGGTTGGCGAAGACCGTGACGACCTTCTCCTCACCGGTCTTGGGGTCGCGCTTGGGCAGCCCGCTGTCCTGGTCGAGGACGTACGCCTTGATGGGGAGCAGCTTCTCCACGGTGAGGCCGAACAGGTCGCCCTCGTCGACCAGCGGAGGGTCGGCCGGCTCCAGAGGGCGGGTGAGCGCGGCCGCGGCCACGTCGCCGAAGTGCTCGATGTCCAGGCACTCGCGGCCCGCGAGGTAGGAGACGCGCTCTCTCAACTGGGCCGGGCAGGTACGCGCGTTGGGGCAGCGGAGGTCGATGTCGCCCTCCTTCATGGCCCGCAGCGGCGTCCCGCACTCGGGACACTCGGCCGGCATCACGAACTCCCGCTCGGTGCCGTCACGCAGGTCGACCACCGGTCCGAGGATCTCCGGGATGACGTCACCGGCCTTGCGCAGCACCACCGTGTCGCCGATGAGAACGCCCTTGGCCTTGACGACGTCCTGGTTGTGCAGCGTGGCGAACTCGACCTCGGAGCCCGCGACCGTGACCGGCTCGACCTGGGCGTACGGCGTGACGCGGCCGGTGCGGCCGACGCCCACCTTGATGTCGATGAGCTTGGTGTTGACCTCCTCCGGCGCGTACTTGTACGCGATCGCCCAGCGCGGGGCGCGGGCGGTGGAGCCGAGGCGGCCCTGGAGCCGGATCTCGTCGAGCTTGACGACGACGCCGTCGATCTCGTGCTCCACGGAGTGGCGGTTCTCGCCGTAGTACGCGATGAACTCCCGTACGCCGTCGAGGTCGTCGACCACACGGTTGTGCGGGGAGGTGGGCAGGCCCCAGGTCTTCAGCAGGTCATAGGCCTCGGACAGGCGGGTGAGTCCCTCGTAGCCCTCCAGGGCGCCGATGCCGTGGACGACCATGTGCAGCGGGCGGGTCGCGGTGACGCGCGGGTCCTTCTGGCGCAGCGAACCGGCCGCCGCGTTGCGCGGGTTGGCGAAGGGCTTGTCGCCGGCCGCGACGAGCCGCTCGTTGAGTTCGAGGAACTTCTCCATCGGGAAGTAGACCTCGCCGCGGATCTCCACGAGGTCGGGGACGTGGTCGCCGTGCAGCCGGTCCGGGATGTCCGTGATCGTACGGACGTTGGGCGTGATGTCCTCGCCGGTGCGGCCGTCTCCGCGCGTGGCCGCGCGCGTGAGGCGGCCGTGCTCGTAGGTGAGGTTGACCGCGAGGCCGTCGACCTTGAGCTCGCACAGGAAGTGGTAGTCCTGGTCGCCGAGTTCGCGGGCGATGCGGTCGGCCCAGGCAGCGAGCTCCTCGTCGTCGAAGGCGTTGTCGAGGGAGAGCATCCGCTGGCGGTGCTCGACCGCAGTGAACTCCGTCTCGTACGCCCCCGCGACCTTCTGGGTCGGCGAGTCGGGCGTGCGCAGCCCGGGGAACTCGTCCTCCAGCGCCTCCAGGGAGCGCAGGAGCTTGTCGAACGCCGCGTCGCTGATGACGGGAGCGTCCTTCACGTAGTACCGGAAGCGGTGCTCCTCGATCTGCTCAGCGAGCTGCGCGTGCTGCTCCCGTGCCTCGGCGGGCACCGTCGTCTCCGCTTGCTTGTCGCCGGCCACCGTATTGTCCTCCCGTTACTCAGGGTTGTCCGCGAGTGATCTCGCCGCCCGGACGCAGTGGGCGAGGGCCTTGCGGGCGTACGCGGGGGAAGCGCCCGCGAGTCCGCACGACGGGGTGACCGTGACGGCGTCCGCGAGAAGCCCCGGTAGCAGCCCCAGCCTGCGCCACAGCGTCCTGACACCCATGACGCTACCGGCAGGGTCTGACAACGGGCCGTCCACGGACGGCACGACACCGGTGAACAGCCGCGTCCCGCCTTCCACGGCCTCGCCGATCGCCTCGTCGTCACGTTCGGTGAGGAGCGAGAAGTCGAAGGCGATCCCGTCGGCACCGGCACGGCGCAGCAGCTCGAACGGCACGTCCGGCGCGCAGGAATGGACCACGACGGGGCCGCCGGTGTGCACCCCGAGGACGTCCCGGAGCGTGGCCTCGGCGACCTGCCGGTCGACGGCCCGGTGGGTACGGTATCCGCTGGCGGTCTTCACCCGGCCGCGGAGTACGGCGGTGAGGGTGGGTTCGTCGAGCTGCAGGACGAGTTGTGCGCCGGGCACGCGGCGCCGGACGTCGGCGAGATGGAGGCGCAGCCCCTCGCCGAGCGAGGCGGCGAGGTCGCGGCAGGCCCCGGGGTCGGAGAGGGCGGCCTCGCCGTTCCTCAGCTCCAGCGCGGCCGCCAGCGTCCAGGGCCCGACGGCCTGGACCTTCAGCGGGCCCTCGTAGCCCTGGGTGAACTCCTCCAGGGCGTCGAGGTCCTCCCCCAGCCAGGACCGCGCCCGCTTGGTGTCCCGCCCGGGCCGGTCGCCGATCCGCCACCCGCTGGGCTCCACGCGCGCGTACAGGTCGACGAGCATCCCGGCGGTCCGCCCGATCATGTCGGCGCCAGGGCCGCGGCCCGGCAGTTCGGGCAGGAACGGGAAGTCCTCGAAGGTCCCGGTGACGGTCTTGACGGCCTCGCGGGCGTCCCCGCCGGGCAGGGAGCCCACACCGGTGGCGGCACCGAACCTGAACTGGCTGTTTTCGCTCACCCAGGAAGCCTACGTAACTTCCCGGGGCGCGATTCCACCACCGGGCCCGGTCAGCGCCCCGGCCGTACCGACACGTCGTTGATCTCCGCGTCCCGGGGCAGGTCCAGGGCCGTGAGGACGGTCGTCGCGACCGACTCGGGGTCGATCCACTGCTCGGCCTCGTACTCCTTGCCCTCCTGCTGGTGGACCTTGGCCTGCATGGGGGTCGCGGTGCGGCCGGGGTAGACGGAGGTGACGCGCACGCCGTGTCCGTGCTCCTCCTGGCGGAGGGAGTCGGCGAGGGCCTTGAGGCCGTGCTTGGAGGCGGCGTACGCGGACCAGCCGGCGTGGGCGCTCAGTCCCGCGCCGGAGTTCGCGAAGAGCACCTGGCCGCGGGCGGCGCGAAGTTGGGGCAGGAAGTGCCGGGTCAGCTCGGCGGGGGCGATCAGGTTGACGTTGAGCTGGTGGCGCCAGGACTTGGGGGTCAGCTCGCCGATGTCGCCCAGATCGGCGACTCCGGCGAAGTGCAGGAGCGAGTCCACGCGGTCCGGGAGGGTCTGGTGGGAGAAGGCCCAGGAGAGCTTGTCCGGGTCGGAGAGATCGCCGACCAGGGTGCGGGCTCCGGGGAACTCGGCCGCCAGCTCCTTCGCGCGGCCGGCGTCGCGCGCGAGGAGGACGAGATCGTCCCCGCGCGCGTGGAGGCGGCGGGCCACGGCCGCGCCGATGCCGGAACCCGCCCCGGTGATCACATGAGTAGCCATGCGCCTCATGGTCGCATCAGCAGGCCCTCACACGGTGCCCAGGCTCTCCTCCAGGTAGGCCAGCGCCCCGACCGGCTCCTCGGCGAAGAACACCAGGTCGGTCAGCGGCCGGGGCAGGAAGCCCTCGCTGTCCATCCGGTGGAACTGCTCCTTGAGGCCGTCGTAGAAGCCCGCCGTGTTCAGCAGCACCACCGGCTTGTCGGTGTGGCCGTGCTTCTTCAGCTCCAGGATCTCGGTGGCCTCGTCGAGCGTCCCGGTGCCGCCCACCATGATCACCACGGCGTCGGCCTTCTCCAGCAGCAGCCGCTTGCGCTCGGCGAGGTCCTCGGCGACGACCATCTCGTCGGCGCCGGCCCGCGCCTTGGCCGCCAGGAAGCCGACGGAGACGCCGACCAGCCGGCCGCCCGCCTCCTGCACCCCGTCGGCGACCACCTTCATCAGGCCGACGTCGGAACCGCCCCAGACCAGCGTGTGACCGCCCTTTCCGAGCAGTTTCGCGAAGTCGCGCGCGGGGCGCGTGTAGCGGTCGTCGAGGTCGGCGGCGGAGAGGAAGACGCAGATGTTCATGGGCGCCACCGTACGCGGGAAGATGCACGGCCGTGTCCGGGAAGAACACGGCCGTATCCGGGAAGAAGCGGAAGCCCGCGAACGCTTTCCGAGTATGGCCGCAGGACACACGATCACCATCGAACAGGGCGAGCAGCACGTGCGCGCGGTGCACGGGGACCTGGTGCTCGCCGACAGCCGCCGACCCCTGCTGCTGCGCGAGACCGGCAGTCCCGTGCGGTACTACATCCCGGCCGAGGACGTGCGCCTCGACCTCCTCACCCCCTCCGGCACCCACTCGGTCTGCCCGTTCAAGGGGACGGCGACCTACTGGTCCCTGCCGGACGCCCCTGACCTGGTGTGGGCGTACCCGGAACCCAAGGACGAGGTGGCGCCGCTCAAGGACCACCTGTGCTTCTACGAAGTAGAAGTGTCGTAACCAGATATCCCTGCCCTCGGTGGCAGTCTCCACAGGCATGGACAAACAGATCATTTCCCGCGACGGCACCCTCATCGTGCACGACCTCACCGGTGAAGGCCCGGCGGTCATCCTGGTGAGCGGCGCGCTGGCGACGGGCGCCACGATGGCCCCGCTCGCCACGCGGCTGGCGGACCGCTTCACCGTCATCCCCTACGACCGCCGAGGCCGTGGCGAGAGTGGCGACACGGCGCCGTACGCCGTGGCCCGTGAGGTCGAGGACCTGGAGGTGCTGATCGAGGCGGCAGGCGGCGAAGCGGCGCTCTACGGCGTCGGAGCGGGCGGTGCGCTGGTGCTGGAGGCCGCGGCGAGCGGGCTGCCCGTGCGCCGGGTCGCGGTGTACGAGGCGCCGTTCTCCGACCGGAGGGACCGGGGCAGTGCGCGCGCCTCGTACGCCCGGGAGCTGGCGGAGGCCCTCGGGCAGGGCCGGCGCGGTGACGCGGTGGAGCTCTATCTCCGGCTCACCGGTATGGCCGAGGAGGTGATCCAGCGTGCCCGGCGCTCCCCGCTGTGGGCCGACATGGAGGCACTCGCGCCGACGCTGGCATACGACGCCACCGTGATGCGCGACGGCCTGCTGCCCCGGGAGCGGATCGTGGTGATCGCGGTGCCGGTGCTCGCCATGGCGGGCGGCGCGAGCTCCGCGTGGCTGCGCGCGGCCGCCCGGGACGTCTCGACCACGGCCCCCCACGGCACGTACCGCACCCTGGAGGGCCAGACCCGCATGGTGGACCCGGACGTGCTGGCGCCGGTGCTGGCGGAGTTCTTCGCCGGGTAGCTCTACGCCACCGCGGTCGTCGCGCGCGTGGTCGTCGCGATGGTCGCCGAGCCCACCACGCGCGTGCCGTCGTACAGCACGATCGCCTGGCCGGGGGCGACGCCGCGGACCGGCTCGGTGAAGGTGACCCGCAGCTCGCCGTCCACGAGTTCCGCGCTCACCTCGGTCTCGCCGCCGTGGGCGCGCAGCTGGGCCGTGTACGTGCCGGGGCCGGACGGGGCGACGCCGCACCAGCGGGGCTTGATCGCGGTGAGGGCGGTGACGTCGAGGGCCGCGACCGGGCCGACCGTCACCGTGTTGGTCACCGGGGAGATGTCGAGGACGTAGCGCGGCTTGCCGTCGGGGGCCGGGGTGCCGATGCGCAGTCCCTTGCGCTGGCCGATGGTGAATCCGAACGCGCCTTCATGGGTGCCGACCTTGGCGCCGGACTCGTCGACGATGTCGCCCTCCGCCTTGCCGAGGCGGGAGGCGAGGAAGCCCTGGGTGTCGCCGTCGGCGATGAAGCAGATGTCGTGCGAGTCGGGCTTCTTGGCGACCGCGAGGCCCCGCCGCTCGGCCTCGCCGCGGATCTCGTCCTTGGTGGTGACGGTGTCGCCGAGCGGGAACAGCGCATGCGCCAGCTGCTTCTCGTCCAGGACACCGAGGACGTACGACTGGTCCTTCGCCATGTCGGAGGCGCGATGCAGCTCGCGCGTGCCGTCCTCGTTCACGATCACCTTGGCGTAGTGGCCGGTGCAGACGGCGTCGAAGCCGAGGGCGAGGGCCTTGTCCAGGAGCGCGGCGAACTTGATCTTCTCGTTGCAGCGCAGGCACGGGTTGGGGGTCCGGCCGGCCTCGTACTCGGCGATGAAGTCCTCGACCACGTCCTCGCGGAAGCGGTCGGCGAGGTCCCAGACGTAGAACGGGATGCCTATGACGTCCGCGGCGCGGCGGGCGTCGCGCGAGTCCTCGATGGTGCAGCAGCCCCGCGCGCCGGTGCGGAACGACTGCGGGTTCGCGGAGAGCGCGAGGTGGACGCCGGTCACGTCGTGGCCCGCCTCGGCCGCGCGGGCGGCGGCGACGGCGGAGTCCACGCCGCCCGACATGGCGGCGAGAACGCGGAGGGGGCGGGTGCGCTGCGGGGTGTCAGTCATAACGCTTCCAGGGTACGGGGAGGCGGGAACCGAAAGCCGCGCCCGTCCGTTGACGATCACATGGGGGAGAAGAAGAGCGACGGGGACCGGCGGCTGGGCAGGCGCGCGCTGCTGGTGGGCGGGGCCGCGGCGGCGGCCGGTACGGCGGTGCTGGCCCGCGAGGAGCTGTCCCGTCTGTGGTGGCGGCTGCCGGGAGTGGACAAGCCGCGGGTGGCGGGCGCGGTGGACTTCCGGGGGGCGCGCTGGGTGGCCGCGTCCTCGGGGAACTACCGGCGGGCGGACCGGCCCGCCGACTATCCGATCGACCGCGTGGTCATCCATGTCACCCAGGGCGGCTACGACAGCGCGGTCAAGGTGTTCCAGGACCCCGCGCACGGGGCGGCCGCGCACTACATCGTCCGCAAGGACGGCCGGGTGACCCAGCTGATACGGGAGCTGGACGTGGCGTTCCACGCGGGGAACCGGGAGTACAACGAACGCAGCGTCGGCATCGAGCACGAGGGATTCGTGGAGGACGCGTCCTCCTTCACGGACGAGATGTACGCGGCTTCGGCGCGGCTGACGACGGCGATATGCGGGCGGTACGGCATACCGGTCGACCGGGAGCACGTCATCGGGCACGCGGAGGTGCCGGGGACGGACCACACGGATCCCGGGCCCCATTGGGACTGGGACCGGTACATGAGGCTCGTGCGGCGGGCCTGAGCGCCGGGCCGCAGCCCGCGTCGGTTACGTCAGTCCGGCCGCGCGCGCACGCTCCACCGCGGGGCCGATCGCCTGCGCCACCGCGTCGACGTCGGCCTTCGTGGAGGTGTGGCCGAAGGAGAAGCGGAGGGTGCCGCGGGCCAGGTCCGGGTCGGTGCCGGTGGCGAGGAGGACGTGGCTCGGCTGGGCCACGCCCGCGGTGCAGGCGGAGCCGGTGGAGCACTCGATGCCCTGGGCGTCGAGGAGGAGCAGCAGGGAGTCGCCCTCGCATCCCGGGAAGGTGAAGTGGGCGTTGGCCGGGAGGCGGTCCACGGGGTCGCCCCCGAGGATCGCGTCCGGGACGGCCGCACGGACCGCGTCGATCAGGTCGTCGCGCAGGCCGCCGATCTCTCGGGCGAACCACTCGCGCTGCTCGGCGGCCAGCCGGGCGGCCACCGCGAAGGAGGCGATCGCCGGGACGTCGAGCGTGCCGGAGCGGACGTGGCGCTCCTGACCGCCGCCGTGCAGGACGGGTACGGGGGTCTGGTCGCGGCCGAGGATCAGGGCGCCGATGCCGTACGGGCCGCCGATCTTGTGGCCGGAGACGGTCATCGCGGCGAGGCCGGACGCGGCGAAGTCGACGGGGACCTGACCGAAGGCCTGGACCGCGTCGGCGTGCAGCGGGACGCCGAACTCGGCGGCGATGTCGGCGAGTTCGCGGATCGGCATGACCGTGCCGATCTCGTTGTTGGCCCACATGACCGTGGCCAGCGCGACATCGTCGGGGTTGCGGGCGAGGGCCTCGCACAGGTCGTCCGGCTGGACCCGTCCGTACGCGTCGACGGGCAGGTACTCGACGGTGGCGCCCTCGTGGTCGGCGAGCCAGTGGACGGCGTCCAGGACGGCGTGGTGCTCGACGGGGCTGACGAGGATGCGGGTGCGGGCCGGATCGGCGGCGCGGCGGGACCAGTACAGGCCCTTGACCGCGAGGTTGTCGGCCTCGGTGCCGCCGGAGGTGAAGACGACCTCGCTCGGGCGGGCACCCAGCGCTTCCGCCAGGGTCTCGCGGGACTCCTCGACCGTACGGCGGGCCCGCCGGCCGGAGGCGTGCAGCGAGGACGCGTTGCCGGTGATGCCCAGCTGGGCGGTCAGCGCCGCTGCCGCCTCCGGGAGCATCGGGGTGGTCGCGGCGTGGTCGAGGTAAGCCATGGTGAGCCCGATTCTACGGGGGCCCTCCAGGGCGTCGGACGACGGCGTGGGCCGAGGGACGAGGCGCTCGCGGCCCGTCCCCGGCCGCGCGCCACGGTCTTCCCTCGGCTCGCGACGCGCGTCACTGGTTGTCGATACGCGTCGTCAGGTGTCGCTGCCCGGCGCTGCCCTCCGCTAGAAGCTCCAGGACACCGTGTTGTCCGTCTGGATGAAGGCCAGCAGGACCACGAGGTCGGCGATGCCCAGGGAGAGGCCGAGCAGGGCACGGCCGCGACGGCCGGTGCCGCGCCACAGGGCCACGCCGGCCAGGGCGATGGCGATGGGGCCGAGGACGACATTGAGGACGAGGAGGCCGATGAGCCCCAGGATGAAGGACGCGACGGCCATGCCGTCGGCGTCGCGCAGGCCGGTGCGACGGTCGGCCGGTGCGGTGAGGTGCATGGTGGTCAACTCCCGACGGTCGGGTCGATAGGGGTGAGTCGAGGGCGGCGCCGGGGGCTACTTGACCGGTACGGCGCGGCCGTGGGCGAGTCGGCGGGCGTGGCGCTCGCGGAGCGCGAAGACACCGAGCCAGCCGGCGATGACCGCGGCGGCGACGGCGGTGAAGAACAGCGGAGCGTGGGCGACGACGCCCAGCACGACTCCGAACAGCAGGAGCGCGGCGACGATGAACAGCATTGGGATGCGATCCCCCCTCAGAGATGCTCACAGAGCTTGTCGGTGAACGATTGTAGTTACAACTGTTCACTGACTTTGGAGTCTAGCGCGCGCACGGCTTTCCAATTGCGGAGAACAGTTGTTAACTGGATGACATGAGTCACACCGTCGGCATCCGTCAGGCCCAGAAGCAGAAGACCCGACGGGCGCTCCTCGACGCGGCGTTGGAACTGCTGGAGGAGCAGAGCCTGAGCAGTCTGGGCCTGCGGGAGGTCACCCGCGCGGTCGGCATCGCCCCCACCGCCTTCTACCGGCACTTCCACTCCACCGCCGACCTCGGTGTGGCCCTCGTCGAGGAGGCGCTGGGCAGCCTGCACCCCATGGTGCGGACGACGGTCGCCCTGGCCGACCACGAGCGCATCCCGCACGCCGTCCAGTTGCTCGCCGAGCACGTGCGGGCACACCCCACCCACATCCGCTTCATCTGCCGCGAACGGCACGGCGGAGTCCAGCCCGTACGGGAGGCCATCCGGGCGCAACTGTCCCGGTTCGCCGTGGAGTTGAGGGACGAACTGGGCAAGGACCCGGCACTCGCGGACTGGCCCGAGGACGACCTGCTGATGCTCGGCCAGCTCTACGTCGACCAGCTGCTCATCACCGCGTCGCTCTTCCTGGAGGCGCTGGAGACCGCGGAAGGCGACGGGGCGGAGCCCCGGGCGGACGAGTGGGAGCGCGCCACGCAGGCCGCGACCCGCCAGCTGCGGCTGATCCACCTCGGCAGCCGGCACTGGCTGGACTGACGGGGACGGACAACACACAGGGGCGGCGCACCCGTTCACCGGGCGCGCCGCCCCTGTCGCACAAGGCCCCTCGACGGGACCGGACTCTCCGCGAGCCGCTCAGTCGGGCCTCAGCCGAGCCTCACCCGGGCCAGCTGCCGGGACTGCGCGACCAGCCGGTCCGCACTGTCCCAGACCTCGGCGTCCTCCTCGAGAAAGCCGCCGGCCAGGTTGCGGGTGGTGATCGAGACGCGCAGCGGGCCCGGCGCCGGGCGGTGGCGTACGTGCACGGTCAGCTCGACCGTGGGGACCCAGCCGGAGAGACCGAGCTCGAAGGCGGTGGGCGGCAGGGCGTCCACCACGAGCAGCAGGGAGAGCGGGTCGGCGTCGCGGCCGTCCGCGAGGCCGAACCAGGAGCGCATCTCGCCCTTGCCGGACGGGGCGCCGAGGGCCCAGCCCAGGGTGGCCGGGTCCAGCTTGAGCATCAGGCGCTCGGTGATGGCCGAGCTGCCGGAGATCGGGCTGGGTCCGTCCTGGGGGCCGAAGCACTGGTCCATGGGCGGGATGTCCGGGGGCGTCGCCGTCGTACGGACGTCGTCCGGGAGCGCGTCGAGGTCGCCGTAGGAGGCGAGGACGCGGATCCGCTCGACCTCGTTGCCGTGCTCGTCGAACTGGAACAGGGAGGCCTGTCCGGTGGAGAGGGTGCGGCCGGTGCGCACCGTCTCGGTGCGGACCACCGCGGGGCCCGGCTGGGACGCCGTCAGATAGTGCGCGGAGATCGTGAACGGGTCCCGGTGCGGGAGGGCGTCCGCGAGGGCACGACCCAGGACGGCCAGCAGGTAGCCGCCGTTGACCGCGCTGATGATCGTCCAGCCTGCCGACAGGTCGATGTCGTAGACACCGGGCTCGCGCCGGGTGAGCGCCGTGTCCCGGTCGAATTCGCTGTCGCCGATCACGGCCCGCATACCGGCCGCGGTAGCTGCTTCTGACATGCGTGAACCGTACAACAAGAAATTACTGAGCGGTAGCTTTTCAGGGTCGGAGGGGCGGGAGGCGGGGACGCCTACTCCTCGGTCACGGTGGAACGACGGTTCCAGGCACGCGGCGCGCGCCAGTGGAAGCGCATCGCGAGCAGGCGCAGGACGAAGGCGGTGAGGGCCGCGAGCCCGCTGGTGAACGGAGTGAGGGCGTCGGTGCGTATGCACAGCGCCACCATGGTGGCGCCGACCATCGCCGGCACCGCGTACAGGTCGCGGTCCCAGCGCAGCAGGGAGGGCACCTCGTTGGCGAGCACGTCACGCAGTACACCGCCGCCGACGGCGGTGGCGAGGCCGAGGGTCGCGGAGGCGGTGAGCCCGAGCCCGTACTCGTACGCCTTGGTCGTCCCGGCGACGCAGAAGAGCCCGAGGCCCGCCGCGTCGAAGACGTTGACCGCGGCCTGGATCCGCTCGACGTGCGGATGCAGGAAGAAGACCAGGAGCGCCGCGAGCAGCGGGGTGATGAAGTACCCCAGGTCCGTGAAGGCGGCGGGCGGTACGGCGCCGATGATCAGATCACGGAACAGCCCCCCGCCCAGCGCGGTGACCTCGGCGAGGACGGCGATGCCGAAGACGTCGAAGTTCTTGCGGACGGCGAGCAGCGCACCGGAGATCGCGAAGACGAAGATACCGACGAGATCTATGGTGTGCTGGACGGAGGGGGTGAAGAGTTGCTGGAACACCCCGACATTCTCACCCGACAGGATGCGTGAACCTTACAAAGCCAGGTCTGTGAGGTGAATTACCTTTCTTGACCGGCCTGAGTCGGTCGACCTGGCTTTGTCCGGTTGTCCTGCGTCACTTCTCTTCGGTGGACTCCTGGGCGTCCGCGTCCGCACCGGCTTCCGCGTCGCCATCCGCCTCGTCGGCCGCGGCCGACTCCTCACTCGGCGCCGAGGCCTCCTCGACGGCCTCCGCCTCAGCCACCGCCTCCGACTCGGAGCCGGCCTCGACCTCGACCTCGGTCTCGGACTCGGCCTCGGCCTCCGTAACCGCCGCCGCAACCGCGGCCGACGTCTCCGCCGACTCCTCCAGCACCGCGTCCGGGACGAGCTCCGACGCCTCCTTCGCGACGGTCAGCAGCACCGTGTCCTGGGGCGCCTGGTCGGCGAAGTTCTCCGGGTGGTGGCAGGCGACCCGCTGGCCGGGACGCAGCTCCAGGAGCTGCGGCTCGGTCGTCTTGCAGATCTCCGTCGCCTTCCAGCAGCGGGTGTGGAAGCGGCAGCCGCTCGGCGGGGCCAGGGGCGACGGGACGTCGCCGCGCAGCAGGATGCGCTCGCTCTTGACGCCCCGGCGCTTCGGGTCCGGGATCGGCACCGCCGACATCAGCGCCTTGGTGTACGGGTGCATCGGCGCCGCGTACAGCGAGGTGCGGTCGGCGAGTTCGACGAGCTTGCCGAGGTACATCACCGCGATGCGGTCCGAGACGTGCCGGACGACGGAGAGGTCGTGGGCGATGATCACGTAGGTGAGGCCCAGTTCCTCCTGGAGGTCGTCCATGAGGTTGACCACCTGCGCCTGGATCGAGACGTCCAGCGCGGACACCGGCTCGTCGGCGACCACCAGCTTCGGCTTCAGGGCCAGCGCGCGGGCGATGCCGATGCGCTGGCGCTGACCGCCGGAGAACTCGTGCGGGTAGCGGTTGTAGTGCTCGGGGTTGAGGCCCACCACGGAGAGCAGGCGCTGCACTTCCTTCTTGATGCCGCCCTCGGGCTCGACACCCTGCAGCCGGAAGGGGGCTCCGACGATCGTGCCGATCGTGTGGCGCGGGTTCAGCGACGAGTACGGATCCTGGAAGATCATCTGCACATCGCGGCGCATCGGGCGCATCCCGCCCACGCCGAGGTGTGTGATGTCCTTGCCCTCGAACTCGACGGTGCCGCCGGTCGGTTCGAGCAGCCGCGTGATCAGCCGGCCCATGGTCGACTTGCCGCAGCCCGACTCGCCCACGACGCCCAGGGTCTCACCGGCCTTGACCTCGAAGTCGATGCCGTCGACCGCGCGCACCGCGCCGACCTGCCGCTGGAACAGGCCCTTGCGGATCGGGAAGTGCTTCTCGAGGCCCGTCACCTTCAGCAGGATCTCGCCGGGTGCGGCGTCCTCGGTGAGCTGGGCCTCGCCGCTCTGCTGGGGAATCGTCACGGCCGCGTCCTTGGAGTTCTCGCTCACAGCTTCGGCGCAATCTCTTCGGTCCAGATACGCTCCCGCTGCTCCTGCGACATGTGGCAGGCGGCCCAGTGCCGGCTGCCGACCTCGGTCAGCTCGGGGCGGACCGTGCGGGTGACGTCGTCCTTCGGGATGTCGGCGTACGGGCAGCGCGGGTTGAAGGCACAGCCGGACGGGATGTTGATCAGGGAAGGCGGAGAACCCTTGACCGGGATCAGGCGCTCCTGCTGCTCACGGTCCAGTCGCGGCATCGAGCCGAGCAGACCCCACGTGTAGGGGTGCCGGGGCTCGTAGAACACCTTCTCGGCCGGTCCCCGCTCGACGCAGCGGCCGCCGTACATGACCAGGATGTCGTCGGCCAGCTCGGCCACGACGCCCAGGTCGTGAGTGATGATGATGACCGCGGAGCCGAACTCCTTCTGCAGATCGCGGATGAGGTCGAGGATCTGCGCCTGGACGGTCACGTCCAGGGCGGTGGTCGGCTCGTCCGCGATGAGCAGCTCGGGGTTGTTGACCAGCGACATCGCGATCATCGCACGCTGGCGCATACCGCCGGAGAACTCGTGCGGGTAGCTGTCGACGCGCTTGTCCGGCTGCGGAATACCCACGCGGTCGAGCATCTCGATCGCCCGCTTGCGGGCGGTCTTCTTGTCGACGTTGTGGTGGATGCGGTACGCCTCCACGATCTGCGCGCCGATCGTGTAGTACGGATGCAGCGCCGACAGCGGATCCTGGAAGATCATCGCCATCTGGCGGCCGCGCAGCTTGCGCACGTGGTCGGGGTCGGCGCCCAGCAGTTCGGTGCCGTCCAGCCAGATCTCGCCCGAGATCCGCGCCTTGCGCTTGCCGTACTGGCCGGCGGTGTGCAGGCCCATGATGCCGAGCGACGTCACCGACTTGCCGGAGCCCGACTCGCCCACGATGCCGAGCGTCTTGCCCTTCTCCAGCTTGAAGTCGAGCCCGTCGACGGACTTGACCAGGCCGTCGTCGGTGGGGAAGTGCACCTTCAGGTCACGCACTTCCAGGAAGGCGCTCGGGGGCGACGAGGAGCTCGCGGGCTCGCCCACTGCCGCTCCGGTGTTGCTGAGCTCGGTCATGCGAGCCTCACTCGGGGGTCGATCACGGCGTACAGGACGTCCACCACCAGGTTGGCGACGAGCACCGCGAGGGAGGTGATCAGGGTGACGCCCAGGATGATGGGCAGGTCCTGGTTCTTGATGCCGTTGAGCACCGCCTGGCCGAGGCCGGGCAGGCTGAACGTGGTCTCGGTCAGGATCGCGCCGCCGATGAGGGCGCCGAGGTCCATACCGAGCATGGTCAGGATGGGGGTCATCGTCGAGCGCATGGCGTGCTTGCCGATGACGGCCTGCTCCTTGAGGCCCTTGGCTCGGGCGGTGCGGATGTAGTCCTCACCGAGGATCTCCAGCATGGTGGCCCGGGTGATCCGGGCGTACATCGCCGCGTACAGGAACGCCAGGGTGATCCACGGCAGGATCATGCCGCCGAACCAGCCGCCGACGCTCTGTGCGAACGGCACGTACTCGGCGTCGATCCAGCCCAGTCCGTAGGAGAAGATCGCGAGTGAGAGCAGACCGGTGAAGTAGATGGGGAGGGAGACGCCGCCCAGGGCGACGACCATCGCGCCGCGGTCCCAGAAGCTGCCCCGCTTCAGCGCGGAGAGGACGCCCGCCGCGACACCGAAGACCAGCCACAGCACGGCGGCGCCGAGCGCGAGGGCCAGGGTCACCGGGAAGCGGTCGGTGAGCACCGGCCACACGGCCTGCTCACTGCGGAAGGAGTAGCCGAAACACGGCGCGGCGCAGTGGGTGACGTCACCGCCGGCCGCGTAGGTGCGGCCCATGAAGATGCCCTTGAAGAACTCCCAGACCTGGGCGTAGATCGGGTCGTTCAGGCCCAGCTTCACGCGCACGGCCTCGACGGCCGCGGGGTCGGCCTGCTTGCCCACGAAGCTCGTGGCGACGTCGACGCCTGCCCACTTGGGGACGAGGAAGAAGATGCCGAAGACCACCATGATGATGACCACGAGCATCACTACGGCGGCGAACAGCCGCCTGATGAGGTAAGCGAGCACAGCTCTCGGCCCGCCGCGGACCGCGGGCCACCGGTGGGGGCACCTCCCACGCCTTTTGGGCGGTGGGGGACCTCCGGTGGCCCGCGATCACGCGTCGCCGGCCTTCACCTGCCTTTCGTGCCGTACGGCGGGTGTGCCAGGGTTACTTCGTGTTCTTCAGGCCGAGGTTGACGAAGTCGTACATGCCGCTGTAACCGTCGGTCGTGTAGACGTTCGCGAGGTTGCTCGAGCGCCAGTTGATGAACTTCTCGAAGGTGAAGGGCAGGTAGTAGCCGCCCTCCATGACCTTGTGGTTGATCTCCGTGGCGATCTTGGTCTTGCCCGCGTCGTCCAGCGTCTTGACGTAGTCGTCGAACAGACCGTCGATCGCCTTGTCGTGGATCATCGCGTAGTTGTTGTTACCGCTCTGCAGGATGTACTTGCTGTCCCACAGCGGCAGACCGTAGCCCTGGACGGACGGGAAGTCCGGGCCCCAACCCATGATGATGATGCCGTAGTTCTTCTTCTTGACGTTCGACGGGCTGCCGATGATGCCCGTGGTCTGCGAGCCGTCGAACTGCTCGATGTCGACGTTGACGCCGATCTTCTTCAGCGACGCCTGCAGGGACTGGGCGGTGGCCACCTCGACCGGCTTGTTGTTGCGGACGGCGATGGTGGTCTTGAAGCCGCTGGGCTTGCCGCAGGCCTTCAGCTCTTCCTTGGCCTTGGCGACGTTGCCGCTCTTGTTCGCGCCGGCGATCCCGAACGGGTCGTACTTCTGGCCCTCGGCGCCCGGGACGGACGGCGGCAGCATGTTGGTGCCGATGTCGCCACCGGCGACCGGGCCACCGCGCGCGGTCTGCAGCGACACGTGGTCGGCGCCGTAGATCAAGGCCTGGCGGCAGTGGATGTTGTCGAGCGGCTTCACGGTCTGCGGGAAGACCGCGTAGCGGACGTAGCCGGAGACCGGGTTGTCCAGGTTGGCCTTGTGCTGCTTCAGGGCCTCGGTGCGACCCTGCGGCGACATGCCGGTCTGGGCGAGGTCCACGTCCAGGTCACCGCTGATCAGGCGCTGGTCCAGGTCGTTGGCGTTCGTGAAGAACTTGATCGTGACCTTGTCCGGGTACGCCTTGCGCACGGGGTCCGAGGACTGCTTCCAGGCCGAGTTGCGGACCAGGGTGAGGTCCTTGCCCGGGCTGTACGACTGGAACTTGTACGGGCCGGAGGAGAAGGGGTGCAGGCCGTACTTGGACTTGGTGTCCTTGTCCTGACGGACCGGGGACGCCGAGGTCAGCGCGAGCACGTCCTCGAAGTCCGAGTTGGCCTTCGGCAGGTGGAAGACGATCGTCTTGTCGTCGGGCGTCTCGATCGACTTCAGGCCCAGCTTGTCCTTGGACTTGTCCTTGTAGGGACCCTTGTACTCGTTCTTGGGGTCGAGGAAGTCCTTCAGGTACGTCGGACCGCCGGACAGCACGTCCTGCGCCCACACGCGCTCGATGCCGTACTTGACGTCCTTGGAGGTGATCGGCTTGCCGTCCTCCCAGGTGATCCCGTCGCGCAGCGTGTACGTGTAGGTCTTGCCGCCGTCGGAGACCTTGGCGAGTCCGGTGGCGAGGTCCGGGGTCAGCTCGGCGCCGGCCTTGCCGGGCTCCGTCTTGCCCGTGACGAGCTGGCGGCTGTAGTAGCGCGAGAAGTTCCACATGAAGCCGTAGTAGCCACGCGTGGTGTCCCACGAGTCGGCGTCCTGGGCGCTGCCGAACTTCAGCGTTCCGCCCTTCTTGGCCTGCGAGGCTTGGGCGACCTTGTTGTTCGCGGCGTCGAAGCCGGCAGCGCCGGTCGCCGAGCCCTTGTCATCGCCCTTGCCGCCGCCGCACGCCGCTGTGGTCAGCAGCGCAGCGACCACGGCGGTAGCGGCCACGGCCCGCTTCTGCCGCCCTGAGGTGCGTTGGGTAGTCACGATCTCGGATCCTCCGGTTGTGATGAGAGATCCCGTGTACGAGGCACGGGTCGCTTGGTGTACGGCAGTTCAGCGAGAGCCCTTCGGATCCAGCGCGTCCCGCACGCCGTCGCCGAAGAGGTTGAAGGCGAGAACGGTGATGAAGATCGCCATGCCCGGGACCACCATGTACATGGGGTCCGAGTCGTAGTAGTCGATCGCGCTCGAAAGCATCTGCCCCCAGGAGGCCGTGGGCGGCTTGACGCCCACGCCCAGGAAGCTGAGTGCCGCCTCGGTGAGGATGTTGGTGGGGATCATCATCGTCGTGTAGACGATGATGGGCGCGACGAGATTGGGCAGCAGTTCCTTGAACAGGATGTAGAACCGCCCGGCGCCGAGCGATCGGGCCGCCTCGACGTACTCCCGCTCGCGCAGAGACAGCGTCTGGCCGCGCACCACACGTCCGATGTAGGGCCAGCCGAAGAAGCCGATGACCAGGATCATCACGAAGACACGCACGTTCGTGCCGGTCAGCCCCAGCATGTTGTTCGGCATGACGGAGACCAGGGCGATGATGAACAGCAGCTGCGGGAAGGCCAGCAGCCCGTCCATGACCCGGCTGATCACCGAGTCGATCCAGCCACCGAAGAAGCCGGCCAGAATGCCGAGGACGGTGCCCAGGATCACGGCGACCACCGCGGAGAGGAAGCCGACCAGCAGCGAGATCTGGGCGCCGTACAGGATGCGGGCGAAGATGTCGCGGCCGTTGACCGGCTCGATGCCCAGCAGATGGTCGCCGCTGATGCCGCCCAGCGCCCCCTTGGGAGTGCCGAACAGCGGGTCGATCAGGCTCTCGTGATAAACGTCGGGATCCTGCCCGACGAGGCTCGCGATCACGGGCGCGAGCAGGGCGATCGCGATGAGCGCGAGCACCACGAGGCCGCCCGTGAGAGCGAGCTTGTCCCGCTTGAGGCGCTCCCAGGCGATCCGGCCCAGGGAGCGTCCCTGTACAGCCTTCGCACCGGCGCTGGCAACCGCCGCTTCCTCGGCCGCACTCGAGACCGCTTCCGCGGTCGGCTCGTGCAATGGTGCCGTCATCTGGCTGGGACCCCTCTCAACCGGCGGTTACCGGCCCACACTTGCCGCGGTAGCGGCATGATCAGTCCGTCGTTCAACAGGGGCGAGAACCCCTGGTGCGGGAGTCTTCAACGCTATGGCGATCTGTTGCCAGACCAGACGGCGAAAGTATGCGCAACCGTGATGCAGCGCTGGGGATTCCGTTATCCGAACAGGAGGTAACGGCCCTCGGACGCGGGGAAGTTGGGACAAAACGGCGATTGTGTGCCGTAAGGAGCGAAGAACCGCTTCTCTACGCGCGCAGAAACGGGTCAGCCGGGTGAACCGGTACGCAAAACCGAACACCGCGGCGTGCGGAACCGGTTGGGCGGTGGGGCCGCGGGTCAGTAACCGCCCTGCACGGGCGGGTAGCCGTAACCGGCGGCGGGGGCCGGCGGCTGGGCGGCGTGGGCTTCGCGGTCGTAAAAGGGGCGGGTGCCGCCCGAGCGCATCCACAGGACGACCGGGTCGTACTCGTCGGTCATCGCGACGGTCGACACCGGCAGCCCGTCCGGGACGGCGACGACGGACTGCTGCATCATCGCGCGCACCGAGTCGACGGCGGCCGGCGACGTGTCGTACACGTCCAGGCCGATGGCGAGGTACGGCGTCCCGAGGGCCGGCTGCACCCAGGCGCGGCGCAGCGAGCGGATCGCGGGCGTGCGGTGGGCGTTCTGCGCGAGCAGGGCGTAGAACTGGGGGATCTCGACGCCGGGTTCGGAGATGCTCAGGGGTCCTGCGGGCTGGCGGTCCAGGCCCGTGGCGATGCGCCGCAGGTCGAGCCAGGGGATGCCGACGCCGCCGCCGGGGGTGTGCGGGTTGAGCCAGATGCCGTAGTGGTCCGGGTAGAGCGTGCGGGCGACGTCGAGCCCGTCGACCACCTCGTACGACCGGTTCCAGCCGCTGGCGGAGAGCTCCTGGGCCGAGGTGACACAGGGGGCGTAGCCGTGGCCGTCGATCTCCATGTTCCCGTACTGGGCGTCGGGGGAGCCGGCCTGGCCGTGCCAGAGGAGCATCCAGATCTGGCCGGACGAGGGGGTCGCGAGCGCGCGGAGGAGCGCCTCGTAGGCGTCGTAACGCCCCGGCGTCACCTGGCGCAGCATGTGCTCGACCTGTCCGGTCGCGGTGTCGCTGCCGCTCGGGCTCACCTGTTGTACCGCCCCTCGAAAAGTCGCCCACGATATGAAACCAGCTTAAGTGGCTTCGCCGACAGCGGCCGCCTCCGAGGCGGGGGCTGACTGCGCGTCGGCGGGTGCGGGTCCGTCGTGGCTGGTCGCGCAGTTCCCCGCGCCCCTGGGTCGGCTGCTCTGCGGTCAGTTGTCAGTGGCCGTGCTGGTAGAAGGGCCTGACCTTGGCCTTCATCCACTCCCCCACCGGGTCCTGGGCCACGTCCAGGAGGACCAGGTTGACCGGCCACGGCGCCGGGGCCTTGGCCAGTGCCCTGCCCAGGGCGTCGAGCGGGCGTTCCCGCAAGTCGCCCTCCCACTGGGAGAGTTCCACGCCGATGAACATCACCGGGTCGGCCGTCTCGATCGCGGCCAGGCAGCGGCGGGCCGTGACGACCACGCCCGTCTCGGCGAACTCGGCCGAGGCGGCGGACAGGAAGTCGACCGGCTCCTCCTGCCAGTCCGGCTCGAAGAGGCGTACCCGGGCGCCGCCGGTGGGGCCGTCGAGCTCGCTGCGGCCCCCTCGGCCGAGTTCGGCCACCGCGTCGGGCGGCAGCGGGATGCCGACCACGCCGTCCGGATTGATGGCCATGCCCACCTGCGGCGGCAGGCCGCGGGCGAACTCCACGGCGGGCGCGATGGTGTACGACATGTGGGAGCCGGCCACCTGGCGGAACTGCTCCTCGGAGCTGAAGACCGGGACGAACACCTGGCCGTCGATGTCCATCGTGGGCAGGTCGAGCGGGCCGCTGTGCGGGCCGCCGCCGCCCGGCAGCGGAACCCAGACGAAGCTGCGGCCCAGCACCTCGACGATCCGGCCGCCGGCCGCCGGGACACCGAGGGACGCCGACAGGACCTCCTCGAGTTCGTTGCCGGGCCATCCGCCGTGCGGATGCGGGTGTGCCTGTGCCGGGAAGTCCGCGGGAATGTCCGCCGGGAAGTCCATCTGCCTCTACCGCCTGCTGGGAACCACTGGTGTGGCTGAAAGGCTAACGGGTGAATGCGCATGCCCGCCGGTCGTCCCGGTCCGTGAAGGCGATGCGCCGCAGCACGTCGCCCGCGTCGCGGTCCAGGAGCACCGCCGAACCGCAGCCCTCGGGAAGGTCGCCCTGCTCCACCGCGCGCAGAAGGCGGGTGACGGCCCTGCGGTGGCGCAGGAAGGCGTAGCGGGAGACGCTGCGGCCGCGCGCGCGTTGGCCCTCCCGCGCCGCGTCCGGGGGCACGTCGAGGAGCACCAGGTGCAGGGTGCCGCCCCGGCGGCGGGCCGCTCGGGCCAGCCAGTCGCGCACCCAGGCCTGGGTGCCGCAGTCGTGGACGACGACGCCCTCGCCGGAGCGCAGGGCGCGGCGCAGTCCGGCGTAGTGGGCGAGGCGGACCAGGGGGCGGTAGACGGCGTAGGGGAGGAGGCGGGGCATGCGGGCGTCCCAGCGGTCACGGGTGTCCTGGGAGTCGATGCGCGTCGCCCGGACCGCGCGGGTCATCAGCGTGGACTTGCCGCTGCCGGGCAGGCCGGTGACCACCACCAGGTCGGCAGGCCCGAAGAGCAGGCCGTACGGGCTCCGGCCGGCGCGGTCGCGCAGGTCCCGGACGACCGGCGCCGGGCCCGGTCCGCGGCGCTCGCGGGCCGGGGCCGCGGACCGCTTCGACAGCGTGATCCCCGTCGTCGTGGCGTACACCGTGGTCCTGTTCACCGTGATCGTCCCTCCCCTGGGGGTCTGGGGTCCCCTGCCCGCCAAGTGTAAAGAGAAGGTAATGCCCGGCGCTTCGTGTTTTCGTGCCGGAACTGCCACAGACCGGTTACGGATCCGGCCTGCCGTTCGGCCACGCGGCGTGTAATGATGTGGCCGCCAACTGCATACCGGCCGTTTGAATCCGCGCGGGAGAGTCCCCGGCGGCGCTTCCCCGAGGCGCCGCGCCAGGGCGCCGAAGGAGCAAGTCCCTCCCTTGAATCTCTCAGGCACCGTTACCGCGCGGGCGAGGCACATCTGAAAAGCGGGCCGCTGCGTCAGCGGCTCCACCCAAGGTGCAAGCCGTGCCCTCCGGGGATCATGGCGAACCTCTCAGGTTCCGATGACAGATGGGGAGGAACGACCTTGCCTGTCATGCCCTGGGAGAACGACCGATGAGCAGCACCGAATCCCATCAGCTCCGCCACACCGCGCTCGACGCGCTGCATCGCTCGCTGGGCGCGACGATGACCGACTTCGCCGGCTGGGACATGCCCCTGCGCTACGGCTCCGAGCGCGACGAGCACATCGCCGTCCGCACGAAGGCCGGTCTGTTCGACCTCTCCCACATGGGCGAGATCACCGTCACCGGCCCGCAAGCGGCGCAGCTGCTGAACTACGCCCTGGTCGGCAACATCGCCTCCGTCGGTGTGGGCCGTGCCCGCTACACGATGATCTGCCGGGCCGACGGCGGCATCCTGGACGACCTGATCGTCTACCGGCTCGGCGAGACCGAGTACATGGTCGTGGCCAACGCCTCCAACGCCCAGGTCGTGCTGGACGCGCTGACCGAGCGTGCCGCGGGCTTCGACGCCGAGGTCCGCGACGACCGCGACGCCTACGCGCTGATCGCCGTCCAGGGCCCCGAGTCCCCCGGCATCCTCAAGTCACTGACCGACGCCGACCTCGACGGCCTCAAGTACTACGCCGGTCTGCCCGGCACCGTCGCCGGTGTCCCCGCGCTGATCGCGCGCACCGGCTACACCGGCGAGGACGGCTTCGAGCTGTTCGTGAAGCCCGAACACGCCGTCGAGCTGTGGCAGGCGCTGACCAAGGCCGGCGAGGGCGTCGGCCTGGTCGCCTGCGGCCTGTCCTGCCGCGACACCCTGCGCCTGGAGGCGGGTATGCCGCTGTACGGGCACGAGCTGACCACCTCGCTGACCCCGTTCGACGCCGGGCTCGGCCGGGTGGTGAAGTTCGAGAAGGAGGGCGACTTCGTGGGGCGCGAGGCGCTCACCGAGGCCGCGTCCCGCGCCGAGTCGAACCCGCCGCGCGTCCTGGTCGGCCTGGTCGCCGAGGGCCGCCGCGTCCCGCGCGCCGGGTACGCCGTCGTCGCCGGCGGCGAGACGATCGGCGAGGTCACCTCGGGCGCCCCCTCCCCCACGCTGGGCAAGCCCATCGCCATGGCGTACGTCGACGCGGCGCACTCGGCGCCGGGCACGGCGGGCGTGGGCGTGGACATCCGGGGCACCCACGAGCCGTACGAGGTCGTGGCACTCCCCTTCTACAAGCGCCAGAAGTAGAGACTGAACCGGCAGGGCCCCGGGCGTCGAGGGCCCGGGCCCCGGTCCGGCGCCCGCCCCGGCTGTGATGCCGGGCACATCACCGGGCGCCTCACCCTGCCCATCTGCGCCTTCCGCAGTCCCCCGTCATCAGCACTCCCCCGCGTACAGGAGAATTCAGGCCATGAGCAACCCCCAGCACCTGCGGTACAGCAAGGAGCACGAGTGGCTGTCGGCCGCCGAGAGCGGCGTGGCGACGATCGGCATCACGGAGCACGCGGCCAACGCGCTCGGCGATGTCGTCTTCGTCCAGCTTCCGGCGGTCGGTGACACGGTGGCCGCGGGCGAGACCTGCGGTGAGCTGGAGTCCACCAAGTCGGTCAGCGACCTGTACTCCCCCGTCTCCGGCGAGGTCACCGCGATCAACGAGGACGTGGTCGACGACCCGTCGCTGGTCAACTCCGCCCCCTTCGAGGGCGGCTGGCTGTTCAAGGTACGCGTCACGGAGGAGCCGGCCGACCTGCTCTCCGCCGACGAGTACGACGCCCACATCGCCGGCTGAGGAGTCGTAGCCGTATGTCGATTCTGAACACGCCCCTGCACGAACTCGACCCGGACGTGGCAGCCGCGGTCGACGCCGAACTGCACCGCCAGCAGTCCACGCTCGAGATGATCGCCTCGGAGAACTTCGCTCCGGTCGCGGTCATGGAGGCGCAGGGCTCGGTCCTCACCAACAAGTACGCCGAGGGCTACCCGGGCCGCCGCTACTACGGCGGCTGCGAGCATGTCGACGTCACCGAGCAGATCGCCATCGACCGGGTCAAGGACCTGTTCGGCGCCGAGTACGCCAACGTCCAGCCGCACTCGGGCGCCTCCGCCAACCAGGCCGCGCTCTTCGCGCTGGCCAAGCCCGGCGACACCATCCTCGGTCTGGACCTGGCCCACGGCGGCCACCTCACCCACGGGATGCGGCTGAACTTCTCCGGCAAGCAGTTCAATGTGGTCGCGTACCACGTGGACGAGGCCGGCCTGGTCGACATGGCCGAGGTCGAGCGGCTCGCCAAGGAGCACCGCCCGAAGG
This sequence comes from Streptomyces sp. NPDC046805, assembly GCF_040645355.1. Taxonomy (NCBI): domain Bacteria; kingdom Bacillati; phylum Actinomycetota; class Actinomycetes; order Kitasatosporales; family Streptomycetaceae; genus Streptomyces; species Streptomyces sp. NPDC046805. The sequence continues at coordinate 208,412 of NZ_JBEYYC010000005.1, forward strand.
TGATCATCGCGGGCTGGTCGGCGTACCCGCGCCGGCTGGACTTCGCCGAGTTCCGCCGGATCGCCGACGAGGTCGAGGCGTACCTGTGGGTCGACATGGCGCACTTCGCCGGTCTGGTCGCGGCCGGGCTGCACCCGAACCCGGTCGAGTACGCGGACGTCGTCACCTCCACCACCCACAAGACGCTGGGCGGCCCGCGCGGCGGCATCATCCTCGCCAAGAAGGACTTCGCGAAGAAGCTGAACTCGTCCGTCTTCCCGGGCTTCCAGGGCGGCCCCCTGGAGCACGTGATCGCGGCCAAGGCGGTCTCCTTCAAGGTCGCGGCGAGCGAGGACTTCAAGGAGCGCCAGCGCCGTACGGTCGAGGGCGCGCAGATCCTCGCCGAGCGGCTGACGGCGGCCGACGCCCGCGAGGCCGGCGTGAACGTCCTGTCGGGCGGCACCGACGTGCACCTGGTCCTGGTCGACCTGCGCGATTCCGAGCTGGACGGGCAGCAGGCCGAGGACCGCCTCCACGAGGTCGGCATCACGGTCAACCGCAACGCGGTCCCCAACGACCCGCGCCCGCCGATGGTCACGTCGGGCCTGCGTATCGGCACGCCCGCCCTCGCCACCCGCGGCTTCACGGCCGAGGACTTCGCCGAGGTCGCGAACGTGATCGCCGAGACGCTGAAGGCGCCTTCCCCCTTCGGGGAGGCCGACGCGGCCGCCCTGAAGGCCCGGGTCACGGCCCTGGCCGACAAGCACCCGCTGTACCCCGGTCTGGGCCAGTAGTTCCGTAGTCCCTTTTTGCGGCGGTGTCGCGCACACTCGTATGTGGGCGCGGCACCCCGCACCCTGCACCACCCGTATGTGAGGAGTCACCCCGTGGCCATCTCGGTCTTCGACCTGTTCTCGATCGGCATCGGCCCGTCCAGCTCCCACACGGTCGGCCCGATGCGCGCGGCGCGCATGTTCGCCCGCCGGCTGCGCAACGAGGATCTGCTGGAGTCCGTCGTATCGCTGCGCTGTGAACTGTACGGCTCCCTGGGCGCCACGGGCCACGGCCACGGCACCCCGAAGGCGGTGCTGCTCGGCCTGGAGGGCTCCTCGCCGCGCACGGTGGACGTGGAGACGGCCGACGAGCGGGTGGAGCAGATCAGGAAGTCGAGCCGGCTCAGCCTTCTCGGCAAGCACGAGATCGCGTTCGACTCCGACGCCGACATGGTCCTGCACCGCCGCAAGGCGCTGCCGTACCACGCGAACGGCATGACCATCTGGGCGTACGACGCCTCCGGAGCGGAGGTCATGTCGAAGACGTACTACTCGGTGGGCGGCGGCTTCGTCGTGGACGAGGACGCGGTCGGCGCGGACCGCATCGTGCTGGACGACACGGTCCTGAAGTACCCCTTCCGCACGGGCGACGAGTTGCTGCGCCTGACGAAGGAGACGGGCCTGTCGATCTCCTCGCTGATGCTGGAGAACGAGCGGGCCTGGCGCACCGAGGAGGAGATCCGCGAGGGGCTGCTGGACATCTGGCGGGTCATGCAGGCGTGCGTGTCGCGCGGCATGTCGCGCGAGGGCATCCTGCCGGGCGGCCTCAAGGTGCGCCGCCGCGCGGCCGTGTCCGCGCGCCAACTGCGCGCCGACGGCGACCCGTTGGCGCACGCGATGGAGTGGATCACGCTCTACGCGATGGCGGTCAACGAGGAGAACGCGGCGGGCGGCCGGGTCGTCACCGCCCCGACGAACGGCGCGGCCGGCATCATCCCGGCGGTCCTGCACTACTACATCAACTTCGTGCCGGGCGCCGACGAGGAGGGCGTGGTCCGCTTCCTCCTCGCGGCCGGCGCCATCGGCATGCTCTTCAAGGAGAACGCCTCCATCTCCGGGGCCGAGGTCGGCTGCCAGGGCGAGGTCGGCTCCGCCTGCTCCATGGCGGCGGGCGCCCTCGCGGAGGTGCTGGGCGGCAGCCCCGAGCAGGTCGAGAACGCCGCCGAGATCGGCATGGAGCACAACCTCGGCCTCACCTGCGACCCGGTCGGCGGCCTGGTCCAGATCCCGTGCATCGAGCGCAACGGCATGGCCGCGGTGAAGGCGGTCACGGCCGCGAAGATGGCGATGCGCGGCGACGGTTCGCACAAGGTGTCCCTGGACAAGGTCATCAAGACCATGAAGGAGACCGGTGCGGACATGAGCGTGAAGTACAAGGAGACGGCGCGCGGCGGGCTGGCCGTCAACATCATCGAGTGCTGACGGGGCGAGCCCTTTCCGGGGGAAAACCTCTCACCGCATCAAGAATGCGAAAAGGGTGGGAGAGCATGTCGTTCCATACTCCCACCGAGTAACCCAAAAGGTGCCGGCGCAGAGCGACAGGAAAATGCGCTCGATTCTGCGCTCGCACGCCTTTCAAACCCTCCCTATTCAAGTGTGGTCCACGTCACACTCGGTCGAAGCCTCATTGCATTTCCCTTCACCTCCCTTTTAGGATCCCCGGCGTCGGAAAACCACCCGTCGAGGGGAGGTATGCCGTGACCATCAAGAAGATCGTGCGCAGCGTCAGCGCCTGAAATCGGCGGAACTGATTCCGGTTCTCCGGGTGGGGCTGACACCTTTCCCATCCGGAGAATCCCGCGCTCACGCGTTCTCCATCGCCGCACGACGCACGGGGGCTTCCTTGAGATTCACCGTGGTGGGGACCGGCACCATCGGTTCCCGGTACGTCACCTACCTGCGCGGGGCCGGACACGACGTCGTCACCGTGGACCGGCGGGAGCCGGCCGACTCCCCGGACGTGCGGGACCTGCGCCCCCGGTTACGGCCGGACGCCTGGATCGTCGCGACGCCCACCTCCACCCACCTCACCGTGCTGCGCCAGATCCTCGGCGCCGACCCCGCCGCCCGTGTCCTGCTGGAGAAACCGGCCTGCTCCGCGGGGGAGATCCAGGCCCTGAGCGGCGTCCGGGAAGAGCATCCGCGCGCCCGGGTCATGGTCAACGACGTCTACGCCCACAGCCAGGCGGTACGCCTGTTCGCCCGGGCCGTGCGCGCCGGCGGCCGCCCCGAGGACATCGCCTCCGTGACCGTCGAGTTCACCAAGAACCGGCGCCTCGACGAGGCCCGCGGCCGGTTCACCGACCCCGGGTACGGCGAGGTCGGCTACGAGTGGTTCCACCTGATGACGCTGCTGCGCTCCGTCCTCCCTCCCCGCGCCTACGCCGCCTACCTCACCACCGCCCGCCCCGGCCCGCCCCCCGACCTGCGCGTCGACACCCGCGGCGAGAAGCTGCCCCACATCCGGCTGCACGCGTCCATGCGCGGCGCCATCGCCTTCGCGGACGCGGCGGGCTTCGCCTTCGCCGGCCTCGGCGCCCAACGGCAGCTCGCGCGGGGCGCGATCCCCTACGGGTCGTCCTTCCGATACCGATTCGCGCAGGTCGGCTTCCACTCCGGGGTGCGGGTGACCCTGGCCTTCGAGTCCGGCTTCGGCCTGGTCCCGGACCACAAGAACTCCCACTCGGTGCACATCGGGGGCGGCCTGGCGGAACGGTCCTTCCGGATCGTCGGAAACCAGCTGCGAGAGGCACTCTTCGCCCAGCTGGAGGTCCTGTTGGCGGGCGACGGAGGAATGGCGGAGCTCCGCATTCCGGAACACCGTCACATGGATGCGCTGGCCCGCGAAATCAAACGCCTTGAGCACCTCGACAAGCCAGGGAACCCCGACCCGGGACATTCGGGTCCGGGACATTGCGAGCGGCTGACGACAACTCCCGCCTGAAAAGGGCCGAGTCAAGGGCGCGAGCCAAAAGGATCGAGTCAAAGGGACAGAGCGGAAAAGGATCAGCCCGAAAAGGAGGCACGACCGTCCCGTGCATGAATCCCCCAGCGCACCGCACGCGTCTTTTTTCGCACCGCCGGACGAACGGCGCCGGATCCCCGTCGACGACTTCCACGCCGAGTACCCGGCTCTTTCCTACGACCCGGACAACGAGCGGGAAACCCGCAGTCACACCTCGTACGTGCGCCGGTGCCTGGACGATTTCGTCCGCTCCACCGAAGGGCACCCGGTCCGCTCGTTCACCTGGGGCCCCGAGCACCGGACCCAGGTCTCGCGGCACCCCGTCTACCAGGGCGCGCCCTACGCCGCCGAGGCCTTCGGCAGCCTGCCCACACTGAGCCGCTCTGTGCTGCGTACGACGGCGGAGCCCTTCGACTACACGGCCGCGGAGTCGACCCTCGCCTACGGGGACCAGACCTCAGGGACGTCGGGGGCGCCCCTGACCGTGGTGTACAGCCCCCCGTACATGGCGCAGTACCAGAGCCTCAACATCATCAAGGTCGCCGTGCGCGCCCGCATCCGGGGTCTGGGCGACCGGCCGGTGTTCTCCGTGACGCTGACCGACAACCCCTCCCTCGGCGCGGGCCTGTTCTTCACCGACCCGCTGGACCTCGTCGGGCTCCAGCTGATCTGGCACGTCGACACCGGGGACCCCGAGTCCCTGGCCCGCATGACCGCGATGCTGGAGCTGCTGAACCCGGAGGCCGTCTCCTCCAAGCCGAACCTCTTCACCGTCCTGCTGGACCACTGGGCCCGCGAGGGACGGCCGGCGCCCTGCGCACCGCGTTTCGGCGTGTCCGGCGGCGCGATGCTCACCGACACCCTGCGCAAACGCTTCCAGGAGTACTTCGGGGCGCAGGTCATCAGCTCGTACGGCATCAGCGAGGCGGGCTACCTGGGTTCGGAGTGCGACCACGGCACGATCCATCTGGACGAGTCCCTGCACGAGCGGTTCGAGGTCGTGCCGCAGGCCGGCCGAGAAGGCTCCGAGAGCGGCAGCGAGAACGGCACGGAGGCGGGGGAACTGGCCGTCACGTCGCTGAGCAACCGCTGCATGCCTCTCGTGCGGTACCGGGTGGGCGACATGGTGCGCATGTCGCGGAACACCTGTGGCTGCGGCGCCCCGGGCCCGGTCCTGGACGAGCTGCGCGGCCGTACGACGATCGTCTTCCGGCTCGGCGACGGGCAGAAGCTGTCGCCGACCCGCTACATGGACCTCTTCCAGAAGAACCCCGGTCTCCTCGAATACCAGCTCACCCAGCGAGAGCCCCGCTCGTTCCTCGTCCGCGTCCAGTCGCGTGCAGGCCTGACGCCCGCCGAGCGGGCGGCGCTGGGAGCGAAGGTGCGCGACGACATCGCGGCCGGCATGCCCGTGCCCGTCGAGGTGGCCTGGGAGGAGTGCGTCTTCGAGCAGGAGGGAGCGAAGTTCGCCCGCTTCCGAAGCGAAGTCACCTCATGACAGTCCACAAAGTCACCTCATGACCGTCCGAGTCCGCGAAGTCACCCCATGACCGTCCCAGTCCGCGAGGCCACCTCGATGACAGACAGCGAGGCCACATCATGATCGATTCCGTTGTGCGCGACGCGCAGAAGCTGTTCCGGGTGACTCCGGACCTCGTTCCGGTGGTCACGGAGGGGCAGGGGCCTCGCGTGCTGCACGAGCCCGTCGTCCGCCACATCACCGGCGACGAGGCGGCGTACGCCGTCTTCCGGCAGGTGTGCACGTTCGTCTCCCCCTACGGCCAGAGCTGGCTCCACCAGCCCGGAGCCGAGGAGCCGTACCTCTCCCTGGAGTTGGCCCGTGACGCGCTGAACGCCGACCGCTACCGGAGCCTCCTCACGGAGATCGTGCTGTCCGACAGCGTGTCCCTTCCCTACGACTACCGGGCCCTCGCCGCACGCGAGTTGGTGCGGGTGGGGACGAACGCGTTCACCGATCTGGTGGCGGCCGTCGAGGGGACGTACGTCGCGAAGCCGCGCACCGTCGACAGCAAGCTCGCCTCGCTCACCGACGGCATCGACCACGTCTTCGAGATCCCGCAGACGGTGGAGGAGCGCCTGGCGCTGCTCCGGGCCGCCACCGGCATCAAGATGCGCGAGAGCCGTGCCCTGCTCGCCGGCCGAGTCCTGCGGGCCTGCGGCGCCCCCGCCGAGGCCCTCGCCGCCGTGGACGCCTTCGAGGCGGCCGTGCGGCCCGCCGAGGAGTCGCTGACCTCGGCCGAAGCGGAGCGCCTCATCGCCGAGGACGCGGACAACGCGCTGGTCTCACCCGAGGACTATCTCGTCGGCTGGGACCAGGAGTTGGCGGTGCCCGGCCCTGGCAGCGCGCCGCTCACCCTGGCCGAACTGCTGCGGATCACCCTGCTCGCACCGGAGTTCAAGCTCCCCGACGCGACGGTCAGGCCCGCCCTGGTCGACTTCTACCGTGCGGCCCTGCGGGTCAGCGGCCGGGTCGTCGTCGGGCTCGGCAGCGGTGTCTTCTATGTGGAGCACGGGGCCGACGCCCATCCGTCGTACTTCTACGCGGGCCGGGACGCCGTCCTCGGCAAGGGGTGCACGATCGACGGCGTGGGCGGTGTGGTCCTGCAGCAGGGCTGCTTCCTGGGCGGCGGGTTCGTGCCGGTCCTGATCCACACCCACAAGCACATCCGCAAGAGCGGTGAGCCGGGCGTCGCCGAGCGCAAGCAGGTGCTGCCCGTGGTCTTCGCGGCGCAGGCCGGCAGCCGCCTGCCCATGCAGCACGTCGGCATCTTCGAGACCGCGGACTTCCTCGACGGCGAGCCGAGCCCCTACGCCGGCATTCGCGCCATCGCCCTGGACAAGTGAGGACGGTTCCCATGCAGGACGACGCCACAACGGCCGCGCCGACCGGCTTCACCCCCGACACCTGGGCCGCCTTCGCCCGCGACGGCATCCTCGTGGTCCACGACGTACTGGACGCGGCGCAGGTCGACGCGCTGACGGCGGCCGTCACCGCACAGAAGGACCCGACCGCCATGAACGTCGTCGAGCTGCACGAGCGGTTCACGGAGTTGATCGACCATCCCGCTCACACGGGCTTCGTCTACGACGTCTACGGCGAGATGCTCAAGCTGCTGCGCAGCGAGTACTTCAAACGCCCGCCGGGCCAGGCGATCCGCAACAAGTGGCACTACGACGGCCCCCGGGCGCTGCCCTTCGAGGTGTTCAGCCCGAACCTGCCGCTGCGCATCAAGGTCGGCTACTGGCTGACCCCGCTGCCCCGCGAGGACAGGGGCAACCTCGTCTACGTCCCCGGCAGTCACCACCGCCCGTACCTGGAGACGTACCACACGCACGAGCCCCACCCCGACGAACGCCAACTCCTCGTGCGACCGGGCGCGTTGACCCTGATGTGGGGCGGCCTGTGGCACCGGGTCGCGGAGAACCTCGGGGACACGACCCGGCTCAACGTCTTCCTGGAGTACGGCCCGTCGTGGATCGTCACCAGTGACCGCAACCGCTCCGACCCCGACTGGATCGCCTCGCTGACCCGCAACCGCCGTATCATCATGCGCGATTACGACCACCCCAACAGCAACGTCAAGCTCTTCGACAGCGACGTACCGCTCTACCACCGGCGCCCCGACGAACCGGATCCCCAGGAGGGCCGGTACGGCGACCACGTTCCGCCCGCCCTGCGCAAGCGGAGCACCTGGACGGAGCGGCACGGCACGGTATGAGTCATCTGCTAGAGCTGGTGGACGTCGTCTACCACTACCCCAGTGACAAGACCCGGCGCCGGCCGGTCCTCGACGGCGTCAGCCTCGGCGTCGAACCGGGCGAGGCGCTGGGCGTCGTCGGCCGCAACGGATCCGGCAAGAGCACCCTGCTCAAGGTGCTGGCCAACCTGCTGCGGCCCACCTCCGGCGAGGTCCGCTTCGACGGCGAGCCGGTCGCCCGGCGCGACCGCGCCTACCGCTCGCTGCTCAACTACTGCGCCGGTGCGCCGCTCGGCTTCTACCCGCGCCTGACCGCCGTGGAGAACCTGCGGTTCTTCTCGGGCATGAAGGGGCGGATGCTTTCCGGGGCGGAGGCGACCGCCCTCCTGGAGCGGGTGGGCCTCGCGGCGAGCGCGGACGTCACCTACGCCAAGTTCAGCCTCGGCATGCGCCAGCGCACGCACCTGGCGGCCCTGCTGCTCGAACCGTCCGCGGTGTGGATCCTGGACGAGCCGACGACCGGCCTGGACCAGGACGGCCTCACCCTGCTGGACGACCTGCTCACCGAGGCGTCGGCGCGCGGCCGGACCCTGGTGGTCGTCAGCCACGACGCGGACTTCCTGGGCCGGGTCACCTCGCGCCAGGTCACGCTGGCGGAGGGGCGGATCGCGTGAACCGCACCTCGGCCCTGGCCCGTTTCGCCCTGTTCCTCGTCAAGGTCCAGTGGATCGACCGGCGGGCGACCTCCTCGTTCCTGATGGGCATCACCATCCAGACCGCCCTGCTCACCCTGGGCGTGTGGAAGTCCGCCTCCGCCCCGGGCGAGGCGCTCGCGATGGCCACCCGGTCGGCGCTGCTGACCTGCACCGCGATCGTCTTCCTCGCCGCCATGTCCAATGTGCAGAACGAGTTCCGGTACGGCACGGTCGAGCGGGTGCTGCTGGGAAAGGTGCCCTTCTCGCAGCTCATCGGGGTCCGCGCGGCGGCCACCGCGGTGGTCTCCTCCCCCGCCGTCGTCGTCCCCTTCCTCGGCGCGGCGGTGCGCTTCCCGGACCTGTTCTCCGCCACCACCGCGCTCCTCGTCCTGCAGGTGTACGTGTTCCTGGCGGCGCTGTGCTACCAGTCGACGCTCCTGCTGTGCCAGTTCCGCAACCCCGGTACGGCCGTGGTGTGGCTGCGGATGGCCGTGCTGTTCCTCGGGCTGTCCGTGGTGCCCTTCCCTGGATCGGCGACGCTCGCGCTGTTCTTCCCGACCGGCTGGATGCTGAAGGTCGCCGCCGCCGCGCACGGCACGCACCCGGCTTCGGCCACCGCCGCGGCCACGGCTGCCTTCGTGGTGGTCACCGCGGCCTGGACCGCCGCGTGCCGGCTGGGGCTCGGCCGGCGGACGCTGACCGCGGTGGAACGCAACCTCACGGACGGGACGGAGGCGGTGTGACCACCTGGCGCATGTCGCTGCTCGTGCTGCGGCACCGGATACGGCGCGAGGGACGGTCCTCGTACCTCCTGCGCATCAGCGTGCTCGCGGTCCTGAACACACTGCTGCTGTCCGGTCTGTTCACGACGGTCTCGGGGCACGCCTTCGACTTCGGTCTGCTGTCCGAGCAGTACGGCTACTTCATCCCGCTGACCGCCCTGTCCGCGGCGGTGGGCTCCTGGGAGACGGAGCTCTTCTCCGGGCTCGGCGAACGCTACCTCGGACATCCGAGCTGGGTGTGGCGCACCCGTCTGCTGTCGGTCGCCGTCGAGTGCGCCGTGCCGTTCCTGCTGTTCGCCGTCGGGCTCGCTGCCACCGGCGCGGACCATCTGACCGACCAGCTGATCACCCTCGTCGCCATGGGCGCCGTCTTCGCCCTCTTCGGGTCCGCGCTCGGGTTCTGCATCGGATTCAGGCACGAGAAGGCGGTGAACAACTTCATCAACCTGATCCCCTGGGTGCTCGGCTTCGGCCCCGGCCCGTTCTTCGGCAAGGAGGCGTACGGGCCCGCCGTCCTGCTGCCCGGGGGCTTCTCGGCGGAGGGGCGGTTCGGGTGGGAGTGGGTCAAGCTGGGGGTGATCGCGCTGCTCGCGTGGGGGCTGCTGGTGGCGGGCAGCCGGGCGCGCAGGCACCGGTTCTATCCGTAGGTTCCGCCCGCTCTGCCGCCATCGGGTGCCGGCCCGAGCGTTTCGGGCATGTCGGCGGATCGGCCGTGCCAAGGTGGGGAATACAACGGTCGAACCCTCAACTCCTGTCACCCCACTGACACTTCAGGGAGTATGCCCATGCTGCACGGCATCGACGTGAGCGCGTACCAGTCCTCGTCCTACGACACGGACGGCATCTCCTTCGCCTTCATCAAGGCGACGGAGGGCCGCTCGTACGTCAACCCCAGACTCAGCGCCCAGACCAAGACCGCCCGCGACGCCGGTCTGGTCGTGGGCTTCTACCACTTCCTCTGGCCCGGCCACCTCACCGCCCAGGCCGAGTACTTCGTCGAGCACGCCCCCGAGAAGGCGGGCGACATCCTCGCCGTCGACTGGGAGACGACGAGCGAGGGCACACACGCGAGCAACGCGGAGAAGGACGCGTTCATCCGCAAGGTGAAGGAGCTGCGCCCGCACCATCGGGTCATCCTCTACACGAATCGGAATTACTGGCTGACCGTCGACACCACGTCGTACGCGGGCGACGGCCTCTGGATCGCCGACTACGTCACGGCGGGGCACCCTCGCATCAAGGCCAAGTGGCGCTTCCACCAGTACACCAGCGAGCCGCACGACAAGGACGTGGCCGCCTTCACCGACCGGGCCGCCCTGCGGGCGTGGGCGCGGAAGGATTAGCCCCGGAATTCCGCCGGTCGTTCCGGGGATGCCTCCGTCAGGGCCTTCTGCACTGCCGCGAGGCCCTCGCGCAGGCCGTACACCGGGGTGCCCGGCTGCTGGCGCCAGGAGTCGTCGATGCCGCCCGCGTCGACCGTGTCGAAGCCGAGCTCGTCGATCAGGGACCGCACCTTCGCCTTGGCCGCCGGGTCGTCACCGGCGACCGGCAGGGCCATGCGGTCGGGGGCGCCGGACGGGCGGGGGCGCTCCAGGATGTCCTGGGCGTAGGTGCCGTTGAAGGCCTTGATCACGGGGTGGCCGATCTGCTGCTCGGTCCAGCGGCTCTCGGTGCGGCCCTCCTGCTCGATCTCGGGGATACGGCCGTCCCGCTCCTTGGGGTAGTAGTTGCCGGTGTCGATCACGGCGACGCCCTCGGCCGCGCCGTCCAGCAGGCCCGCCGGCAGGTGCGGGACCGCCTTCACGGGGACCGTGACCACGACGACCTCCGCGCCGCGCGCCGCATCCTCGGCCATGACGGGCGTCGCGCCCGTCTCCTCGGCCAGCGCGGTGAGGGTGTGCGGGCCGCGGGAGTTGGCCACGGACACGTCGTGGCCGAGAGCGGTGAGCCGCCGTGTGAGGTTGCCGCCGATGTTGCCCGCGCCGATGATGCCGATCTTCATGACTCGCCCCGCCTTCCGGAGGTCGGTGCCCTGAGGTGTCCCTCTGCGCCCTCGGTGTCCGAGGTGTCCTCGGTGTCGTCGTGCAGCCTTTGCAGACCACCATCAACGCCGGGCTCCGGCGAGCTGTTCCGCGCCGATCGGGTGACGCGGGCACGCGAAAGGGGGCGCCCAGGCCGGGCGCCCCCTTTCGCGTCGCCTCACTTGCTCAGGTGCGCCCAGAACTCGTCGAACGACAGAACCTTGTCGCCGTTGAGGTCGCGGCTCTTGATGATGGCCTCCGCCACCGACTCGGTGACGTTCCAGTCGCCCTGCTGCGCGAGGGCGGACTTGAACTCGGCGGCGGTGATGAAACCGTCGCCGTCCGCATCGATCCGCTGGAACTGAGTGCGTGCTTCCTCGATGTCCGCCACCGATCCGCCCCTTTTGCTCGTGTTTCTCATGCCAATGCTGGCGTACTGACGCTGGTCAGGTTAACGGCCCGCTCGCGCGCGGAGCGCGGCGGCCACCCAGGCGAAGTCCTCCGTGTGCTGCTGCGGGGGCTCGTGGCCGTTCACGATGGCCATGAGGTCGCGGTAGCGAGCGACCTGCGCGTTCGTACCGGTCTCCAGCCGTTCCAGGACGGACGCCCGGTCCGAGTCCGGCCCGAGCAGCTCGTCCAGGACGGCGTCGGCCTCGGGCGATCCGGGCGCGACCCCGCGCTCGCGCGCCGGCTGCACCAGTTGCACCAGCCGCTTGGGGAACCACGGGGAGGCCCCGCTCGGCGCCGCCGTCCGCTCCCGTGCGTTGAACTCCACCATCTGCCGCATCCGGGTCCGAAAGCCGGGGTCCTGGACCAGCTCCGCCAGCTCCACCCACGCGTCGACCTGCTCCGGCGTCGGGTCGTCCGGCAGATCCACGGACGTGTGCTCCAGGCGGCGGCGGATCTCCGGGTCCGCGGTCTCGATGCCGCGGAAGGTCTCCTCCACGAACTCCTCGATGATCCGCCTCCGCTCGGCGGCCGACAGCCGTGCCAGCTTGTTCATCAACGTCGTCTCCTCTGCGGTCGAGCCACGTCGCGCCACGGTCGACAGCACCGCACGGGTCACCTTCAGCGACCGGATCTGCGCGTCCAGGGCCGCCACATGCGCGGCCGCGACCTGCGCCACCGTCGCGTCGCCCGCCAGCACGCTGCGGACGTCGTCCAGGCCGAGGCCCAGTTCACGCAGGGTGCGGATCAGTTCGAGGCGGGCGACGGACCCGGCGTCGTACATCCGGTAGCCGCCGGCGCTGCGGCCCACGGGCGTCAGCACGCCCTCGTCGGACCAGTAGCGGATGGTGCGAACCGTCAGGCCGGTGGCCCGCGCCAGCGCGCCGATGGTGAGAAGTCCGGTGTCGTCGTCGATCACGTCTGCGAGTCTGGGCCTTCCAGTGGGTGGAGACTCAAGTGGAAAGTCGAGGAGTGCGGTCGTGGCGGAGACTCTGCGGGACATTCTCGACGCTGCGGCACGGGGCGTCTTCCCGCCCGCGGACGGCCGTACGACGGTGGTGCCGCAGCCCTCGCACCGGGACGCGGGGGTGCTCGCCTTCACGGCCCACTCGGTCGTCTTCACGGACGAGGATCCCCGCTGGGTGTACGACACACTGCGGGCGACGGAGTGCGACGCGCTGGCCGCGACGATGAACGCGCGGTTCCTCGCCGCGTTCATGGACCGCACGGGCCGCAGCTGCGACACGATCGACGTGCTGCTGGCAGGTTCCCCGCTGCCGGGCGAGCCCGAGCTCGCACTGACCGAGATCCACGACCCCCGTCATCCGCGCGTGGTCGGCTCGCACCGGCGGCGCGACGGCGTGCGGGTGTGGGCGGCGGACGGCGGGGTGCTCGTGCTGGGGCGCGGCGTCGCGGGGCGGCTGGAGGCCGCGGTGGAGGTCGACGAGGAGGTACGGCACCGGGGGCTTGGGCGGGCCCTGGTGACGGCGGCGCGGCACCTGGCCGCGGAGCCGGTGTGGGCGCAGGTGTCGGCGGGGAACGCCCGCAGCCTGCGGGCGTTCCAGGCGGCCGGCTACCGTCCGGTGGCCTCGGAGGCGCTGCTCATCAGTGCCAGGGCTCGTAGTACGGGTTGCTGACGCAGTCGTCCAGGCGCTCGGTCCTGGTCGCCTTGTCGACCGGGCAGGCGCCGACGATGTACTGCCGGGCGATGCCGCCCGGGAAGGCGACCTCGACCTGGTCGGCCCACTTGTGGGTGTCACCGATGGTCTTGTTGACGTCGATGCCGCCAGGGGCGTCGATGTAGTAGTTGTACTTGGACTTCCAGGTCTTGTAGAGGTCGTGGTCGTACGTCGTGGAGACGTAGGGCGACGGCTGGTTGACGAGGACGTATTTCTCCACGTCGTACTGGCCGCCCACGACGTCCCGGGCGTAAAAGCCCTCGGGGAAGATCGTCTCGGGTGCACGGTTGTCGTTGCGCCACAGCGTGCCGCAGGTCTTGCGCCACACGGGGTTCGGCGTGATGCGGGCGACGTCGACGCCGCGGTCGGCGGCGGCCTTGACCGGGTCGTCGAACTGCGGGCAGACCGGAGCGGCGGCCTCGGCGGGAGCGGCCGTGGCCACGCTGCCGGGTACGGCGGCCGTGGTCGCGAGGACGGCCCCCAGGGAGAGAACGGCGGCTGCGACACGCCGCCGAACACGAGTGGTGATCATGAGCAGCACGATGTCGGCTGCGCGGCGGACCGTGGTGGATCATCACTCGATCGACGGCGTGTCCAACTTCCCGTGATTCAGCGGAAGATGCCCGTGTGCCCGAGCGAGTAGCGGCCCGGCTGCGGGTAGACGACGAGGCCGTGCGGGCCGCTGCCGACCTTGATGCGGGCCAGCTGGCGGCCGGTGCGGGTGTCGATGGCGTACACCTCGGAGTTGTAACGGCCGGACAGCCACAGGACCTTGCCGTCCGCCGAGACGCCGCCCATGTCGGGGCTGCCGCCGTTGGGCAGGCGCCACTTCTCGGTGAGCTTGTTCTTGGCGAAGTCGAAGACGGAGATGGTGCCTTCGCCGCGGTTGGAGATGTACATCACGCGGGAGTCGCGGCTGACGTACAGGCCGTGCGCGCCCCAACCGGTGGTCAGGAAGGTCGGCTTGCGGAAGGTGTCGCCGTTCAGGATCCACACGCCGCCCGCCTTCATGTCGGCGATGTAGAACCGCTTTCCGTCGGGCGAGACCTTGACGTCCTGCGGCATCGCGCCGTCGAGCGGCAGCCGCTCCTGCGCGACGACCTTCATCTTCGCGGTGTCGACCTTGAGGAGTTCACCGCTGAACTCGCAGGAGACGATGAAGTACCGCCCGTCCAGGGAGAAGTCGGCGTGGTTGACGCCGTAGCAGCTGACCGGGACGGTCTTCTTGCGCTTCATGGTGTGGGCGTCGCGGAAGACGAGCTCCCGGTCGAGGGAGGCCATCACGACGGCGTACTTGCCGTCGGGCGTGAAGTAGAGGTTGTACGGGTCGTGGACGGCGACCGTCTTGCCCGCCTTCCCGGTCTTCGGATCGATGGGGGTGAGGGAGTTGCCGCGGTCGTTGTTGACCCACAGCGTCTTCAAGTCCCAGGAGGGAACGACGTGCTGGGGCTGCACGCCGACCGGGATCGTCCTCAGGATCTTGTACGTCTTCGGGTCGATCACGGTGACGGTGTTGGAGTTGGTGTTGGGGACGTAGACGCGCGAGGGGAAGCCCTTGACCACCGGGGAGAACTTGCCCGGGCGGTCGGCGGCGTAGACGTCGGACGGATCGAGCACGGGCGGCATGCCGGGCAGGCCGTCGATCTCCTGGGGCTTGGGCTTCGGCTTGGGCTGGACCGGCGCCTTGCTGGCAGCGGGCTCGTCCGCACGGTGCGGGGACTCGGACGTACCGCCGCACGCGGCGAGCGACGTCAGGGCGGCCAGGGTGGCCAGGGCGGCACCGGCGGCCCGGGCACGGACGGCGTGGAGAGGATGCATCAGCTCAGCAGCTCCGTGGTGGTGACCGCGCGCAGTCCGCGGCGGTCGAGTTCGTGGAGTACGGCGGGGAGGGCGGCGACCGTGTCCGGGTACCCGAAGTGCAGGCTCACCACCGATCCGGACCGGACCTCTGCCAGCACCTTGCGGGTGACGGCTGGGGCGCCCGGCCGCGTGTAGTCGAGCGAGTCGACGTCGTACGACAGGACGTGCGGGTAGCCCGCGGCGCGGGCCAGCCGGGCGACGAGCGGGGAGGCGGTCGGGGCCCGGGACGGCCGGAACCAGGTGCCGATCGAGCCGGTCAGGTGCTTCAGCCGGTCCGCGCAGGCGGTGATCTCGGCGAGCGCGTCGTTCTCGGGCAGCGCGTTGACGGCGATGTGCCGCTGGGTGTGGTTGCCGAGGTCGTGGCCGCCGTCAAGGATGCGCCGGGCCAGCTCCGGGTGCTCGTCGAGCCAGGTGCCGACGGCCAGCACGGTGACCCGGGCGCCGCCCTTCTCGGCGGTGTCGAGGAGCTGTCGCGCGATGCCGGGGTCGCCCTGGCCGTGGAAGGTGAGGGCGACGCGGGCACGGGTGCGCGGTCCGTGGGTGATCTGGGTGGGCTGGCGCGGGAAGGCGCGGGGGGCCGGGGCGGCCGGCGGGGTGCCTGGCGCGGGGGCGCGCTCGGACGCGCCGTGGTCGGAGGCACGTGGGGAGGCGGCGGACGCGGAGGAGGAGCCGGGCCGCACGGCGGAGGCGGTGGAGGACGGGGACGAGGTGGCGCATCCGGCGGCCAGGGCGCCCCCGGCGGCGAGCCCGGCACCCGTCCGCAGCGCCCCGCGGCGGTCGATCGTGGTCACCCGCACCATTTAAGGCGTGTCGGGCGGGAAAACGGCCGATTGATCCGATGGGGACGTGCTCGGGTCGCGCGCTTCTGCCGCGGCCGGCCGTCCTTACCGGTCGCCCTGCCCGGCCGAGTCCTAGCGGTCGGCGACCCGCATCTCGAACCACGTCGTCTTGCCGCGCGGGAGCAGATCCACGCCCCAGCGGTCGGAGAGCTTGTCGACCAGGAACAGTCCGCGGCCGCTGATGTCCATTTCCTGGACCGGCATCAGGCAGGGCAGCCCCCGGGAGGGGTCGCGGACCTCGACGCGGATCCAGCCGGGGCGGCGGCGCATACGGAGGCCGAAGACCCGGGCGCCGGTGTGGCGTACGGCGTTGCCGACCAGCTCGGAGACGAGCAGGACTGCGTCCTCCGTGAGCTTCGGGCTGAGCCGCCACTGGCGCAGGACGACGACCTGGGCGAGGCGGCGCGCGGTGGCCGCGGATTCGGGGCGGGACGGTAACGGAATCTCCGACTCCGTCGGGTTGCCGAACAACTCGAGTGCCCGGAGGGCTCGTTCGTCCTCGACCGCCGGGGACCAGCGTCCCGCGGTCGCGCGGCCGAGTCCCCTCGGCTGTTCGATGCCCTCCAGCCCCGCCATGCCCTCATCATGGCCGCCCGGAGCATCCTCCGGAGGCGTTCCGCCGGAATACGCCCCCCGGAAGCTACCGTTCCGGGACATCCACCCAGCATATGCCGACGGCATTTCAGGGCCACTGACAGCCCGTCTGACCTGCGAAGACGGTGCTCCCTCGGGCAAGCGGCCGGTCTCCTCGACAGGCCAGGCTTAAGGCTGCCTTAAGGCTCCCATAAACCGACCCGCCGAGGGACCGGGTCAGACACCGCGTCAATTGCAAGGGGTTCCGCGAGAAAACCGGGTGTACGTCAGAGGAACTTGGCCTTCCCGGGACCCTCCTCCACGAAGCTCCGCATGCCCCGCTCGCGGTCCTCGGTCGCGAACAGCCCGGCGAACCAGTTCCGTTCGACGGCGAGCCCGGTCTCGAGATCCGTCTCGATGCCCGTGTCGACGGCCTCCTTGGCCGCACGCAGGGCGATCGCAGGACCCTGCGCGAGCTTCGCGGCCCAGCCCTGTGCCTCGGCGTACACCTCGTCGGCCGGGACGACCCGGTCCACCAGGCCGATGGCCAGCGCCTCGTCGGCCTTCACCATACGGCCCGTGAAGATCAGGTCCTTGGCCTTCGACGGCCCGACCAGACGGGGCAGGCGCTGGGTGCCGCCCGCGCCCGGGATCAGACCGAGCAGGATCTCCGGCTGACCCAGCTTGGCGTTGTCGGCGGCGATGCGGTAGTCGGCGCACAGGGCCAACTCGCAGCCCCCGCCCAGCGCGTAGCCGGTGACGGCGGCGACGACCGGCTTGGGGATGCGGGCCACGGCGGTGAAGGCGTCCTGCAGGCCGCGGGCGCGCAGGACCATCGCGGCGTGGTCCATGGCCTGCATCTCCTTGATGTCCGCGCCCGCCGCGAACACCCGCTCCCCGCCGTAGATCACCACGGCGCGCACGTCGTCGCGACGCGTGGCCTCCTCGGCGAGTTCCTTGAGCCGGTCCTGCGTGGCGATGTCCAGCGCGTTCATGGGCGGGCGGTCCAGGCGCAGCGTGCCGACGCCTTCGGAGACTTCGAGATGTACGGTCATGCCCCGCAGGTTAGCGGCCGTTCACGCGGCGCGGGATCCCCCGCCGGGGAGCCGTACGTCACCCCGGCCCGGAACCGGACCTGTCACCCCGAACCGTCACGCCCCTGGCCAACGCGCGTAGAAGCGAGCATCATGGCGTACGCCAACGCACCATCCCGCACGGTGATTTCGTCGTCAGTTTGTCATGCACTGGTCAATCCACTGGTCGATACCGGTGACGGTGCACTGATCCATCCGTCCGACGAAGGGACAAGCAATGGCTTGCGGATCAACCTCGTTGTGGGCAGGCGAGACGTCCTGGTTCTGCTGCGGCAGTTCCTGGGGACCCTGCGGCAGCGCCGGAACCGGCGCCTGCGGCACCTGTCAGTCGAGCAAGAACATGGCCGCGTGGCCGAACCTGTCGGCCGCCTGCTGGGGCGTCACCAACCCCGGCGCCTGCGGCGAGAACATGCCCAGACGCGGCTGCGGTGCCGTGATCAAGGTCAAGCACCAGTGCTCCGGCGCCACCGTCTGCGTCACCCTCGCCGACTGCGGCCCCAACACCCAGCTGTGGTGCAGCGAGAAGACCTGCTGCAACGGCGTGTGCCGCACGCACCGGGTCCTCGACCTCACGCCGGCCGCGTACTCCACCATCGGCAGCCTCAGTTCCGGGCTGCTCCCCGTCTACATCTACGAGTGAGGAGGACGACCATGACCGGACGCACCAGCGTCGACCGCCGCCGTGTCCTGACGACCGCGGCGCTCGGCGGAGCCACCATCGTGGGCGCCTCCGTACTCGGGGGCCTGGACGCGGACGCCGCGTTCGCCGCACCGATGCCGCCCCTGGACCCGGCGATCTCCAAGTCGTCCTTCATCGACGCCCGGGTCAGCCAGATCAAGGGCAGCGTCCTCGACGTCGTCGAATCCGACGGAGGCCACCGGCTCATCCAGCTCACCAACGCCACCAGCGTCTGGAAGCTGGAGACGGTCACCGCCGAGGCCATCGAGGCCGGCGACGGCCTGTACGCCAGGGGCGTCGACATGCCCGACGGCACCATGGCGGCCGACGCGATATGGGTGAACATCGTCAACCTCTACGTCACCGTCCGCGGCATCGAGCGGTCCCGGCTGCATCTGAGCCACGGTCACAACACCCTGGTCGGCAACATCGTGCCGAAGCGGACGTCCGCCTCCTTCCGCGGCGGCGCCCTCACCTCGGACCTCTCGCAGTTGCGGATCGGGCACCACGCCCAGGTGCTCGGCGCCTGGCGGCCCGCGGACGACAGCGTGGACATCGCCCGCATCAGCGTCGGGCACTGAGCCGGGGGGTACGTGATGGTCTCGCTCGCTACGAACCTCGCGACGCTGCTGCTCGGCGTCCTGCTCGCCGGCACCGGGGCGGGCAAGGCGTTCGGCCGCCACGTCGCGCGTCAGGCGGCCGGCACCGTGCTGGTCCGCGTCCTGAACGACGGCCGCCGCGCCACGCTGGTCCTGCGGGCCACCGGTGCCGTGGAACTCGTGATCGCCGCCGGCCTGTTGGCCGCCCCGGCCACGAGGGTCCCCGGCATCGCGGCGACCGCCCTGGGGATCGGCTTCCTCGGATACCTCGGGTACGCCCGGGCGACCGCCCCGGAGTCGTCCTGCGGATGCACCGCCCGGAACAACGGACCCGTGACCTGGCGGGCCTTCGTCCGCGCGGGCCTGGTCGTGGCGGGCGGGGCCGCGGCCGTCGGGGCGCGCACGGCCTGGTGGACCCAGGCCGCCCGGCACCCGGTGGCGTCGGCCGTGTTCCTGGCCGTCTCCCTGGCCGTCCTGGTCGCGGTCTCCAGCGACCTGGACGACCTGTGGCTGGTACCGCTGCGCAGAACGCGGCTGACGGTCTTCGGCCACCCGCTGGTCGGCGGCCACGACGAGGAGGTGCCGGTCGCCGCCTCCGTCGAGCTGCTGGAGCGTTCGCTGGCATGGGTGGCCGCCTCACCGGTCGTACGCTCCGGGCTGATCGACCACTGGGAGGCCGACGGCTGGCGCTTCCTGCAGTACGCCGGGGTCCATGACCCGGACGGTAGGGCGCGTCCGGTCACCGTGCTGTTCGCGGTGGACCCGCACGCGACCAGGGACACCACCACGAGCCCCGCGGTCCGGGTCACCCTGATCGACGACCTGACCGACGAACCCGTGGACGTGGACCTGCTCGACGGCTTCCCGCCGCGCGCTTCGCTGCCGATGGCCTGACAACGCGACACTGGCAATGCAAAAAGGGCGGGGCGCCCTCCGGACGCCCCGCCCCCGCACGCTCGCGACTGCCGCGCGTTCCTACTTCTTCCACTCGTCCCAGGACATGTTCCAGCCGTTGAGCCCGTTGGCCGGGTCGACGGTCCGGTCGTGGGAGTGCCGGACGACCACCACGTCGCCGATCATCGAGTGGTTGAAGAACCAGGCCGCCGGGACGCTGCTGCTGTAGCCGCCGCGCACGTCGCGCAGGCCCACGCAGCCATGGCTGGCGTTGAAGTTGCCGAAGGCGCCGCCGCCCCAGTAGTTGCCGTGGATGAAGGTGCCGGAGTCGGTCAGGCGGATGGCATGCGGGACGTCCTTGATGTCGTACTCGCCGCCGTATCCGACCGTCTCACCGTTCATGCGGGTCACCGTGAGCTTCTCGCGCATGACCATCTGGCCGTTCCAGGTGTCGTAACCGGGCTTGCCGGTGGTGACCGGGATGGTCTTGATGACCTTGCCGTCCTGGGTGACCTTCATGGTGTGCTTCCCGGCGTCCACGTACGAGACCTGGTTGCGGCCGATGGTGAACTTCACGGTCTTGGACTGCTTGCCGTAGACGCCCGGCCGCCCCTCGACGCCGTCGAGGTCGAGGGTGACGGAGACCTTGGTGCCTTCCTTCCAGTACTTCTCGGGGCGGAAGTCCAGGCGGTCGTTGCCGAACCAGTGGCCCTCGACGTCGACGGCCGGCTCGGTCTTGATCTTGATGGCCTTCTCGACGGTGTCCGGATGCGTGATGCCCCGGGTGAACCGCAGGGAGAACGGCATGCCCACGCCGACCGTGGAGCCGTCCTCCGGAGTGAAGTTGCCGATGAAGGTGTTCTTCGGTGTCAGCGTGGTGAAGCTGGAGTCCTCGGCCGCCTCGCGGCCCGCGGAGTCCTTGGCGATCGCGTGCACCGTGTACTTGGTGGACGCCGACAGGTGGGTCGACGGCGTCCAGGTGGCGCCCCCGCCGCTGATCGCGCCGTCGACCGCGTCGCCCTTGGAGTCCTTCACCTCGACCTGGGTCAACTTGCCCTTGCCGACCGTCACTTTGAGAGCGCCGCTGGTGTCGACCGACTTCGCCCCGTCCTTGGGCGCGATGACGACCACGGCTTCCGACTGCTTGCTCTGCTCCTTCGAGGAACCCTTGCCCTTCCCCTCACCGGACCCTCCCCCGCCGCACGCGGTGACGGCCAGGAGCAGAGCGCCGGTTATGAGTACTCCCGCCCCCTTCACCCCCAGCCGCCGCCCGCCAACCGACGCCCCGGATATCGGACGCACGTTCAATTCTTCTCCCCTCGCCGGGCCCGGTCAGGCCCGCACACCCCATGACATGTGCTCGCCTTCGGGACGCTGGGCCGGCACCGAGAGACCGGCCGCGCTCAGCCCTTCGGGCCTCCGCGCGCTCAACTCCTCGGCACCGGCTCGCCCCTACGGCTCACAGTCGCGTGTCCCGCGCACGCGTTGGCGCATATTAACCGCACGACCAGGGGAGTTGGCGCCCGGCGACTGTCACTGTTCCGTTCCAACCTCGCCGGGCACCCGATACCACAACCCCGCCCCTCACCAGGTCACTTGACCATGCTGCCCGCTTTCCACTCGTTCCATCCCATGTTCCACCCTCCGAGCCCGTTGTCGGGAGCGACCGTCTTGTCCTTGCTGTGGACGACCTCGACGACGTCCCCGATGAGGCTGCGGTCGAAGAACCAGCCCGCAGGCGTGTCCGAGCCGCCGCCCTTGACGTCCCTCAACCCCACGCAGCCGTGGCTGACATTGACGTTGCCCGGAGCGTCCGGCGCCCAGTAGTTGCCGTGCAGGAAGGTGCCGGACTCGGTGAGCTTCATGGCGTGCGGGACGTCGGGGATGTCGTACTCGCCGCCGAAGCCGACCGTCTGGCCGTTCATCCGGGTCACCTCGTACATCTCCATGACCACCATTTTTCCGTTGTACGTCGTGGTCTTGGGGGCGCCGGCCGTGATCGGCACCGTGGCCAGCAGGTCGCCGTCGCGGCGCACCTCCATGGTGTGCCGGGTCGCGTCGACCAACGAGACCTGGCTGCGGCCGACGGTGAAGGAGATCTTCTTGGACTGGAGCCCGTAGACGCCGGGCGCCCCTTCGACGTCGCGCAGCCGCAGGTCGATGGTGACCCGGGTGCCGGGTTTCCAGTACTGCTCGGGACGGAAGTCGAGGCGCTGCTTGCCGAACCAGTGCGGGCGCACCTCGACGGCGGGCTTCGCGGTCACGCGGATGGCGCGTTCGACCGCGGCACGGTCCTCGATCTCCCGGCTGAACGTCAGGGAGACGATCATTCCGGTGCCGACGGTGGAGCGGTTCTCCGGGGTGACGTAGCCGATGAACCGCTGCGCGGGGACGTACGTCGTGAACGTGGTGTGCCGGGCCGAACGGCGTCCGAGCCCGTCCAGCGCCACCGCGTCCACCGAGTACTCGGCGGACAGCGCCAATTTCGCCTCGTCGGGCTCCCAGGCCGTCCCGTTCGCGGTGATGTGCCCCGCCACCGGGGCGTCCTGCGCGTCCTGGGTCCGGACCACGCTCACCGACTCCAGCCGTCCGTCGGCCGCCCACACCCGCAGCCGCCCGTCGGGACGTACGGCCTTGCTGCCGTCGCCCGGGGAGACGCGGATGATCTCCTCGGGTGCCCGGGGTTTGCCGAACACTCCGTCGAGCCCCAGCCCGTCCGTACGGCCCGAAGTGCAGCCGGCGGCTCCCGCCAGCAGCGCTGCCCATGTCAACACCGCGACCAACGCGGCCACCGCGCGCCGTGCGCGCCCTTGTCCATGCCTCACGCATGCTCAACGACCGGGGGCGCCCTGGGGAAACGTGAGTGCGACGCACGCGCTGGGCATAACTAGTGAAGAGGACTACGTGAAGGGGAGCCGCCGCACCCACCGGAGCCGTAGGGGGTGCGCCCGAGTCGCGCGAGCATGAGGGTCCATTGGGGTCAATGGAGGTGCCTGGAGGCCCCGGGAGATCCCCCCGGCTCGCGCGGAGCCGAGAGCTTGGGGAGCGTTGTGGGCCCGCGGGCCCGTGGGGGCCCCGTCCGCCCGGCCGGGGTCCAATGCGCCCCGAAGGCGAGCGAGCCGACGAGCCGACGCGGAGGGGCGACAGGTGACGAGCGCAGCCGAGCAGCGGGCTCAGGAGCGGGCCGCACAGGGCGGCCTGCCGGCCACCGCGGTGAACGGCGGCCCGCGCGCCGCGCCCCCCACGGTGCCGGCCTGGCCGGGCGCCCCCACCCCGCTGGGCGCGCGGTTCCGCATCGGCCCGGACGGGGTGGCGGGCACCAACTTCGCGCTCTGGGCGGGCGGGGCGGAGGCGGTCCACCTGTGCCTGTTCGACGAGCGGGGCAGGGAGATGCGGGTACGGCTGAGCGAGCTGACCCACGAGATCTGGCACGGCTTCGTCCCGGGCGTGATGCCCGGACAGCGCTACGGCTACCGGGTGGACGGCCGCTGGGACCCGTGGACCGGCGCCCGCTGGAACCCGGCGAAGCTGCTCCTCGACCCGTACGCGCGCGCGGTGGACGGCGCCGGAGGAAACGACTACAGCAGCCTCCCGGCGGAGGTGTACGGGCACGTCCGGGACTGGCCGGAGCAGCACGTCGCGGACACCGTGCGCGACGACCGCGACTCGGCGCCGTACGTCCCCAAGGGCGTCGTGGTCCACGACGACGCGACCGACGACGAATGGGCCTACGACCGCCGCCCCAAGACGCCGTGGGCGGACTCGGTCATCTACGAACTGCATGTGCGCGGCTTCACCCGACTGCACCCGGGAATCCCGGAGGAGCTGCGCGGCACCTACGCGGGCCTGGCCCACCCGGCGGCCATAGAGCACCTGACCCATCTGGGCGTGACGGCCGTGGAACTCCTCCCCGTCCACCAGTTCGCGCACGAGGACCACCTGCTGCGCCGCGGCCTGCGCAACTACTGGGGCTACAACTCCATCGGCTACTTCGCCCCGCACGCGGCGTACGCGGCCTCCGGTACGACGGGGCAGCAGGTCGGCGAGTTCAAGCGCATGGTCCGCGCCCTGCACGCCGCCGGCATCGAGGTGATCCTCGACGTGGTCTACAACCACACGGCGGAGGCCGGCGAGTTGGGCCCCACGCTCTCCCTGAAGGGCATCGACAACCGCGGCTACTACCGCCTCCAGGACGATCCGCGCCGATACGCCGACTACACGGGCTGCGGAAACACTCTCCACGTGGTCCAGCCCCAGGTCCTCCGCCTGATCACGGACTCCCTTCGCTACTGGGTCACGGAGATGGGCGTCGACGGCTTCCGCTTCGATCTGGCGGCCGCGCTCGCCCGCTCGATGCACGACGTCGACATGCTGTCCCCCTTTCTGGCGGTCATCGCCCAGGACCCGGTCCTGCGCCGGGTGAAACTGATCGCCGAGCCATGGGACATCGGCACGGGCGGCTACCAGGTGGGCGCGTTCCCCCCACTGTGGACGGAGTGGAACGACCGCTACCGCGACGCGGTCCGCGACTTCTGGCGCGGCGCCCTGCCGGACGTACGCGACCTCGGCTACCGCCTGTCCGGCTCCAGCGACCTGTACGCCTGGGGCGGCCGCCGCCCGTACGCCTCGGTCAACTTCGTGACGGCGCACGACGGTTTCACCCTCCGTGACCTGGTGTCGTACAGGAACAAGCACAACGAGGCCAACGGCGAGGGCAACCGCGACGGCTCGAACGACAACCGCTCCTGGAACTGCGGCACGGAAGGAGAAACGGAGGATGGCCGCGTACGAGCCGTGCGGCGCCGCCAGTTGAGAAACCTGCTGACCACGCTTCTCCTCTCGACGGGCGTACCGATGCTGGTCGCGGGCGACGAACTGGGCCGCACTCAGCGCGGCAACAACAACGCCTACTGCCAGGACAACGAGACCAGCTGGCTGGACTGGACCCTGCTGGACGACCCCGACTGGCGCCCCCTGTACGAGCTGACCTCCCGCCTCATCGCCCTACGCCACCGCCACCCGGTCCTACGCCGCCGCGCCTTCTTCTCCGGCCGCGCCCACTCGGCGGACGGCCTGCGGGACCTGGCCTGGTTCACGGCACGGGGCGAGGAGATGACGCCCACCGACTGGTACGCCCCCTCCCCCACCCTCGGCATGTACCTCTCCGGCCGCGACATACCGGGCCGCGACGAGCGGGGTGCCCCGATCCTCGACGACAGCTTCCTGGCGATCCTGCACGCGGGCGACCGCCCCGCGAACTTCGCCCTGCCCGGGCCGCCTTGGGCGGAACGCTACGAGGTCGTCGTCGACACGTCGCAGGAGGAGCAGGGGGAAGCGCCGGGGGTGGTGCATGAGGCGGGGGCGGCGATCACGGTGCCGGCGCGGGCGGTGTTGTTGCTGCGCGTGCTCGGCTAGCGCCGGCGACCGACCGGTCCGGCCAAAACTCAGTGGGCGTTGTCAGTGGCAGTCCGTAGTCTCACGGGTGATGTCGACGATGACTGCCACCACCACGGACCACACCGGTCGTTCCGGTCGTTCCGCCGTACGTACGCTGCTGCGCCTGTGGCCCTACGTACGGCCCGTGCGGGTGCGGGTGTTCACGGCCGCGTTCGTCGCGGTGCTCGCCTCCTGTGCGGGGCTCGTGATCCCGCTCGTGCTGAAGTGGATGGTGGACGGGCCGGTGGCCGACCGGGACCCCGGCGGGGTGTGGCTCGGGGCGCTGTACCTGCTGCTGCTCGGCATCGCGGAGGCACTGCTGTTCGGGCTGCGGCGATGGCTGGTGGCGCGGCCGCTGACGCACGTCGAGGCGGAGATGCGGGCCGACCTGTACCGGCATCTGCAGCGGCTGCCGATCGCCTTCCACGACCGCTGGGCGTCGGGGCAGTTGCTCTCCCGGAGCACGACCGATCTCATGCTGCTGCGTATGTTCCTCGCCTTTCCGATGACGTTCCTCCTCGTCAACGGGGTGACCATCCTGGTCGGCGTCGGGATCATGCTGATGCAGAACTGGACCTTGGGGCTGGTGATCCTCGGCCCGGCGATCCCCGTCGTTGTCATGTGCGCGGTCTTCGAGAAGCGGTACGCCGATGTGGCACGCCTGGCACAGGACCAGGTGGGCGACCTGACGACGATCGTCGAGGAGAGCGTGCTCGGCATCCGGATCATCAAGGGCTTCGGACGGCACCGGAGTCAGGCCCGGGTGTTCCGGGAACTGGCGATGACGCTGCGGGAGACCGAACTGCGCAAGGCGCGGCTGCTCGCCGCGATCTGGGCCGTCATCGTGACCCTGCCGGAGCTGACGATCGGGGCGGCCCTGGTCCTCGGTGCGGTGGAGGTCGCGAACGGCGACCTCTCGGCGGGCACGCTGGTCGCCTTCCTGTCGACGGCACTCGCCCTGCGCTGGCCCGTGGAGTCGATCGGCTTCCTGCTGGCCATGAGCCAGGAGGCGGCGACGGCCACGGAGCGCTACTTCGAGGTGCTGGACGCGGAACCGGAGGGCGGCGCCGAGTCGCGCAGTCTCGCCCCGGCCGGCACCGACGCCGGGGACGCGGACGGACTCCGGTTCCACCAGGTCCGGTTCAGCTACCCCGACGCGCCTGCGGACTCACCCCCGATCCTCGACCGCGTCGACCTCCACATCCGCCCCGGCGAGTCCATGGCCCTCGTCGGAGCCACCGGCAGCGGGAAGACGACCCTCACCGCGCTCGTGCCCCGCCTGCACGAGGTCACCTCCGGGCGGATCACGCTGGACGGCGAGGACATCACCGCCATGCCCCGCGAGGAGCTCCGCTCGAAAGTCGCCGTGGCCTTCGAGGAGCCCACCCTCTTCTCCGCGTCCGTCGGGGACAACGTGCTCATGGGAGGCGAGGACGGGGCCGGCGCACCGGAGGTGGAGCGTGCGCTGTCCGTCGCGCAGGCCGAGTTCGCGCACGCGCTGCCGGAGGGCACGGACACCCAGGTCGGTGAGCAGGGGCTGAGCCTCTCCGGTGGACAGCGGCAGCGGCTGGCGCTGGCGCGGGCCGTCGTCGGACGGCCGCGGTTCCTGGTGCTGGACGACCCGCTGTCCGCGCTCGACGTGCACACCGAGGCCGCCGTCGAGGCCGCGCTGCGTCAGGTCCTCGCGGACACCACCGCGCTCATCGTGGCCCACCGGCCCTCCACCGTGCTGCTCGCCGACCGCGTCGCCCTGCTGTCCGGCGGCCGGATCACCGCCGTCGGCACCCACCACGAACTGCTGCGCACCAACGCGGAGTACGCGTACCTGATGTCCGGGGAACAGGAGGACGACACACGATGAACGCCCCCACGGCCGCCTCTGCCCCCACCACCGACCAGGACGACGAACTCCCGCTCCGGCCCGGCGCCGGCGACGCCTTCGACCACGACGTCCTGCCCACCCCGCCCGGCGCCACGGCCGCCCTGCTGCGCTCGCTCCTCGCGCCGATGAAGGCCCGGGTCACCGTCACCACCCTCCTGCTGCTGTTGCAGCAGGCGGCCGTGCAGGCGGGGCCGCTGCTGGTGGCGTACGCCATCGACAGAGCCGTACCCGCGTTCCGGGACCACGACCGCGGCCCGTTGATCGCGGTGGCCGTCGGCTATCTGCTGTGCGGGCTGGTCTCCGGCACGCTGCAGTTCGCGTTCATCGCGGCCTCCGCCCGCGTCAACCAGGACGTGCTGCTCGACCTGCGCGGCCGGATCTTCCGGCACGCGCAGGCGCTGAGCGTCGACTTCCACGAGCGGTACACGTCCGGGCGGCTCATCTCGCGCTCCACCACGGACGTGGAGTCGCTGCGCGAACTGCTCAGCGAAGGGCTGCAGGAGCTGGTCACGGTCATCCTGTCCTTCGTCTACATCTCGACGATGCTGCTCTGGCTGGACCTCGGTCTGGGCGCCGTCGCGGTGGCCTCCTTCGGTCCGCTCTACCTCCTCGTACGCCTCTACCGGCGCCGCGCCGGGCAGGTGTTCAAGGCGCGGTCCACCGCGATCGCGGCGGTGATCGTGAAGTTCGTGGAGACGATGAACGGCATCCGGCCCGTGCGCACCTTCCGCCGGGAGGCCGCGAACGAGGCCGACTTCCAGGTGCTGAACCGGCGGCACGAGCGGACCAACGGCGACGGCATGCTGGAGATGGCCCGCTATGTCGTCGGCTCCCGGCTGGTCGCGAACACGGCCGTCGCGGTGATCGTGCTGTGGGGTGCCTACCGGGTGGCGTCCGGCTCCCTGGCGCTGGGTGTGCTGGCGGCGGCGGTGCTGTATCTGCGGCGGCTGTACGACCCCATCGACCGGCTCGGCATGTTCCTCAACTCCTACCAGTCGGCCGCCGCCTCGCTGGAGAAGATCGCGGGACTGCTGGCCCAGACGCCGTCCGTACCCGAGCCGTCAACACCCAAACTGCTTGCGGCACTTGAGTCGGCCGAGCAGCCCGGCCGCACGGTCGTCTTCGACAGTGTCCGGTTCGCCTACCGCACCGGCGGCGAGGTGCTGCCCCGCTTCGACCTGACGCTCCCGGCCGGGCGGACGGTCGCGGTGGTCGGCTCGACGGGCGCGGGCAAGTCGACGCTGGCCAAGCTGCTGGCCCGCTTCTACGACCCCACCGACGGCCGGATCCTGCTCGACGGCGTCGACCTGCGCGAGCTGGCGCTGCCCGAACTGCGGCGCGGGGTGGTGATGGTGACGCAGGAGGCATTCCTGTTCTCCGGCACGGTCGCCGAGAACATCGCCATCGGGCGGCCGGACGCCACCCGGGAGGACATCGAGCGAGCGGCGAAGGCGATCGGGGCGCACGAGTTCATCGACGCGCTGCCCGACGGGTACGACACGGACGTCCGCAAGCGGGGCGGCCGCATCTCCGCAGGTCAGCGCCAACTGGTCGCCTTCGCACGGGCGTTGCTGGCCGACCCCGCGGTGCTCATCCTCGACGAGGCGACCAGTTCGCTGGACGTCCCGGGCGAGCGGGCCGTGCAGCGGGCGATGTCGACGGTCCTGCGGGGGCGTACGGCCGTCGTCATCGCGCACCGGCTGTCGACCGTGGAGATCGCGGACCGGGTGCTGGTGATGGAGCACGGGCGGATCGTAGAGGACGGCGGTCCGGCCGAACTGATCGCGGGGACGGGCCGGTTCGCCGACCTGCACCGGGCGTGGCGGGACAGCCTGGCGTAGGGCCGAAGGGGAGGGACACGTGCCGGGCGGCGATTCCCGGCGCTTCCGCCTTGCTCGAAAATCGGCCATTGGGCTCCGAAAATCGGAAGTCAAGGGTCGGTCAACGCACGGCTCCGGAAACGTCAACTTCCGGAAGCGGACAGGGCCGTTCACATTCCTGCAATGTTCACCCGAGAGCCGTCTTTCGGCCAACATCATTTTGGGGTCCTGACATGTACGCGCCCCTGATGCCACTCTTCCTTCACCCGCCGCAGCAGCAACGCAACTTCACAGCACACTCCGGCCAGTAACCCCACGCTGACCGGACTCCCCCACTGAAGGAGCTTGAGTGAGCCCCCTCTTCGCGCGTCACCAGCGCACCACTCTGGCCATCGCCACCGCTGTCGCCGCCGGCGCCCTGCTCTCCACCGGCCTGACCACCAGCGCCTCCGCCCAGTCCGCGGCCGCCTCCCGGCAGCCGCTGGCCGCCGCCCCGACGGCGCTGTCCACCGCGGCCCGCACCACCCTGATCCACCAGGCCCAGACCGACGCCGCCGAGACCGCCCGGCACATAGGCCTCGGCGCCAAGGAGAAGCTGGTCGCCAAGGACGTCGTGAAGGACGTCGACGGCACCGTCCACACCCGCTACGAGCGCACCTACGCGGGTCTGCCGGTGCTCGGCGGTGACCTGGTCGTCCACACCTCCAAGGCGGGCAGGACCGAGGGCGTCACCAAGGCGACGAAGAGCGCCATCAAGGTGGCCACCGTCAAGCCGCAGATCACCTCGGCCAAGGCCGAGAAGCAGGCGCTGACCGCCGCCAAGGCCGCCGGATCCGACAAGACCGCCGCGGACAGCGCGCCGCGCAAGGTCATCTGGGCCGGCGCCGGCAAGCCCGTCCTCGCCTACGAGACCGTCGTCGGCGGCTTCCAGGACGACGGCACCCCGAACCAGCTGCACGTCATCACCGACGCGGCCACCGGCAAGAAGCTCTACGAGTACCAGGGCGTCGAGACCGGTACCGGCAAGACCCTCTACTCGGGCACGGTGAGCCTCAACACCACCCTGTCGGGCTCGACGTTCCAGCTGTACGACACGACGCGCGGCGGCCACAAGACGTACAACAAGTCGCACACCACCAGCTCCACCGCGGGCACCCTGTTCACCGACGCGGACGACGTGTGGGGCACCGGCACCGCCTCCAGCTCCGCCACCGACCAGACCGCCGCCGCCGACGCCGCCTACGGCGCCCAGGAGACCTGGGACTTCTACAAGAACACCTTCGGCCGCAACGGCATCAAGAACAACGGCGTCGGGGCGTACTCCCGCGTCCACTACGGCAACGGCTACGTCAACGCCTTCTGGGACGACAGCTGCTTCTGCATGACCTACGGCGACGGCTCGGGCAACACCCACCCGCTGACGTCCCTCGACGTCGCGGGCCACGAGATGAGCCACGGCGTCACCTCCAACACCGCGGGCCTGCAGTACAGCGGGGAGTCCGGCGGCCTCAACGAGGCGACCTCGGACATCTTCGGCACCGGCGTGGAGTTCTACGCGGCCAACGCCTCCGACCCCGGTGACTACCTCATCGGCGAGAAGATCAACATCAACGGCGACGGCACCCCGCTGCGCTACATGGACAAGCCCAGCAAGGACGGCGGCTCGGCGGACTACTGGTCCTCCACCGTCGGCAACCTGGACGTCCACTACTCGTCCGGCGTCGCCAACCACTTCTTCTACCTGCTGTCCGAGGGCAGTGGGACGAAGACGATCAACGGCGTGACCTACAACTCGCCCACGTCCAACGGCTCCACGGTCACCGGCATCGGCCGCGCCAAGGCGCTGCAGATCTGGTACAAGGCGCTGACGACGTACTTCACGTCGACGACCAACTACAAGTCGGCCCGCACCGGCACGCTGAGCGCGGCCGCGGCCCTCTACGGCTCCGGCAGCGCGGAGTACAACGCGGTGGCGGCGGCCTGGTCCGGCGTCAACGTCAGCTGACCAGCGCGTAGTTGACACAGGCGGCCCCCGGGACGAAGACGGTCCCGGGGGCCGCCGTACGCTACGGACCCATGCCCTTCACCTACGAGCCGGTCGGCGCGACCCGCGAGCACCTCACCGCCTGCCCGCCCGGCTTCCACCCCCTGCATGTGCGCACCCGCATCGGCGAGGGCGAGCGGGTGTTCCGCCGTGCCGCCGAGGCGCTTCTCACCTGGGAGATGCACCGCGCGATGGGCGTGGGCATCGACGCCACCGCCGACCGCGCGGCCCCCGACGTGGACGTCACGGTCAGCCTCGCCGGCCTCGTCAAGGCACCCTGCCGCATCGTCTGGACGGCGGAGGAACCCCGCCGCGCCGGCTGGGCCTACGGCACGCTCGAAGGCCATCCGGAGTGCGGCGAGGAGGCCTTCGTGGTGGACCGCACCGGCGACGGGACGGTCTGGCTGACCGTCGCCGCCTTCAGCCGCCCCGCGAAGTGGTACGCCCGTGCCGCCGGCCCGGCGGGCCGCGGTTTCCAGCACGTGTACGCCCGCAGATGCGGGTCGGTGCTGCGGAAGCTGTGCGCCGGGGAGGAGGAGCAGTGACCGCCCCGTAGCACAGCAGGCCCGCCTCACCGCATCAGCACACCCGCTCCCTCCACCGCCTCCTCGGACGGCGTCGCCACCAGACCCAACTCCGCGCCGGAGGAGAGGAGTCGGTGGCTCGGCAGGATGCGGACCGTGTAGCCGTACGGGCCCGTGCGGTCCAGCGAGAGGGGGCCCTCGTAGACCCAGCGGCCCTCCAGGTCGGGGCCGCCCGCCGATTTCAGGGGGACCGCCGTGGCGTCGGTGATGCGGTCCTCCGCGTCGACGCGGCCCGAGACCGCCTGCACCTCCACGTCGTCGGGGCCGAGGGCGCCCAGGCCGACGCGGACCCTGAGGCCCAGGGTGGCGCCCAGTTCCGCGGTGGCCGTGGCCGCCGTCGTCTCGACGTGGTCGACGCTCACGCCGTGCCAGGCCTCGCGCACCCGCGCCTTCCACGCGGCCAGGTCGCGAGCCGCGTCCGGGGTCAGCGCGCGGGCCGCGTGCGCGGCCGGGGCGTAGAGGCGCTCGACGTACTCGCGGACCATGCGGCCCGCCAGCACCTTCGGGCCCAGCCGGGTCAGGGTCTGGCGGACCATGTCGATCCAGCGGTCGGGCAGCCCGGCCCGGCCGCGCTCGTAGAAGCGGGGGGTCACCCGCTGTTCGAGCAGGTCGTAGAGCGCCGCCGCCTCGATGTCGTCGCGCCGGTCGGGGTCGGTGCCCGCGCCGTCCGCCGTCGGGATCGCCCAGCCGAAGTCCGGCTGGAACCACTCGTCCCACCAGCCGTCCAGGACGGACAGGTTGAGGCAGCCGTTCAGCGCCGCCTTCATGCCGCTGGTGCCGCAGGCCTCCAGCGGACGCAGCGGGTTGTTCAGCCAGATGTCGCATCCCGTGTAGAGCTTCTGCGCCATCGCCATGCCGTAGTCGGGCAGGAAGACGATCCGGTGGCGGACGCGCGGGTCGTCGGCGAAGCGGACCAGCTCCTGCACGAGCCGCTTGCCGCTGTCGTCCGCCGGGTGCGCCTTGCCGGCGACGACGATCTGGACGGGCCGCTCGGGGTGCAGCAGCAGGTCCATCAGCCGGTCGCGGTCCCGGAGCATCAGCGTCAGGCGCTTGTACGACGGGACGCGGCGCGCGAAGCCGATGGTGAGGACGTCGGGGTCCAGCACGCCGTCGATCCAGCCCAACTCGGCCGTACCGGCGCCGCGTTGCCGCCAGGACGCGTCCAGCCGCCGCCGTACCTCCACGACCAGCTGCTCGCGCAGCTCGCGCCGCAGCTCCCAGACGTCCTGGTCCGGGACGTCCGCGAGCCCCTCCCAGCGGTCCGACGCGCCGCCGGTCAGCGCGTCCTCGGCCCGCTGCACCCCGAGCCCGCGGGCGCCCAGCCGCAGCACCTCCGGGGCCACCCAGGTCGGGGCGTGCACGCCGTTGGTGACCGAGGTGATCGGGACCTCGGCCGGGTCGAACCCCGGCCACAGCCCGGCGAACATCTCGCGGCTGACCTGCCCGTGCAGCAGGGACACCCCGTTGGCGCGCTGGGCCAGCCTCAGCCCCATGACCGCCATGTTGAACAGGTTGGGCTCACCGCCCGGGTAGGTCTCCATGCCGAGGCGCAGCACGCGCTGGACGTCGATGCGCGGGAGTTCGGCGTCGCTGCCGAAGTGACGCGCGACCAGCTCACGGTCGAAGCGGTCGATGCCGGCCGGGACCGGGGTGTGGGTGGTGAAGACGGTCCCGGCCCGCACCGCCTCGAGGCCCGCGTCGAAGTCGAGCCCCTGGTCGCAGAGTTCGGCGATCCGCTCCAGACCGAGGAAGCCCGCGTGGCCCTCGTTGGTGTGGAAGACCTCGGGTTCGGGGTGGCCGGTCAGCCGGCAGTACGTCCGTACGGCCCGGACACCTCCTATGCCGAGCAGCATCTCCTGCAGCAGCCGGTGCTCGCTGCCGCCGCCGTACAGCCGGTCGGTCACCCCGCGCTCGCCGAGGTCGTTGTCCTCGACGTCCGAGTCGAGCATCAGGAGGGGGACGCGGCCGACCTGCGCGAGCCAGATCCGGGCGCACAGCTGCCGCCCGCCGGGCAGCGCGAGGCAGACCTGGGCCGGGGTGCCGTCGGCCTCCTTCAGCAGCGTCACCGGCAGCTCGTGGGGGTCGAGCACCGGGTAGTGCTCCTGCTGCCAGCCCTCCCGGGACAGGGTCTGGCGGAAGTAGCCGTGCCGGTAGAGCAGACCGACACCGATCAGGGGTACGCCGAGATCGCTGGCCGCCTTCAGATGGTCCCCGGCGAGGATGCCGAGGCCGCCGGAGTACTGCGGCAGGGCGGCGGTGATGCCGAACTCCGGGGAGAAGTAGGCGACGGCGGCGGGGAGTTCGGCGGCCTGCGCCTGGTACCAGCGATCGCCGGTCACATAGTCGTTGAGGTCGCCGGCCACCGCGGTGAGGCGCCGCAGGAAGCGGCGGTCACCGGCCAGCTCGGTGAGCCGGCCGGGGCGCACGCCGCCCAGGAGCCGGACCGGGTCGCCCCCGGAGGCGGCCCAGCGTTCGGGGTCGACTGACTGGAACAGGTCACGTGTCTCCGCATGCCAGGACCAGCGCAGATTGCGCGCCAGGTCGCTCAGCGGACGGAGGGGTTCGGGGAGAACGGGACGGACGGTGAACCGACGGATCGCCTTCACACTCACCTCGGCACGTTCGCTGGGTGGACGCACGACACTGTGCGCCCCGTCACTCAGCACGGTACCGGTGTCCACACGGGTGCCGCCGGGAGCTGCGCCCGCGGACCCCCCATCGGGCCGAACCCCTGCCGGGCCGATCGCCGTAGCCGGGACGACCGCAACAGCAGTACCGACCGCCGAATCGATATGGCCGATTCCGTACCCGTAGGCCTTCTTGTGGCTCTTCGCCCCGCACGAGACGCTCTCTCACAGAGTGGAGGAGGGGAACTCACACCATGGCACGGACGCGAATCGGGCGTCTGCGCCGGGCGGGAGGCCTGATCGCGGTCGCCACGGCCGCGATGCTCTCGGCCGCCACCCTGCCCGCGCACGCCGCACCGGAGGGCAAGATACTCGGCGCCGGTCAGCCCGGCGCCGTGGGCGGTAGCTACCTGGTGACTCTGAAGGAAGGGGTGAGGGCCCCGTCGACGGCCGGCAGGACCGTGGCCGCGCGGTACGGGGCGAGAATCAGCCACACCTACGGCCGGGTACTGAACGGCTACGCCGTACGGGCGGGCGCAAGACAGGCCGAGCGGCTCGCCGCGGACTCCCGGGTCGCCTCGGTCGTCCAGGACAGCCGCGTGGCCCTGGAGCACACGCAGAAGAACCCGCCGTCCTGGGGCCTGGACCGCATCGACCAGCGCAGCCTTCCGCTCGACAAGAGCTACACCTGGCCCGAGCCCGCGGGTGCCGGGGTGACGGTGTACGTGATCGACACCGGAATCCGCATCACCCACCAGGACTTCGGCGGCCGGGCGAGCTACGGCTGGGACTTCGTCGGCAACGACCGGACAGCGGGGGACGGCAACGGCCACGGCACCCATGTCGCCGGCACCATCGCCGGCACCCGGTACGGCGTCGCCAAACAGGCCAAGGTCGTCGCCGTACGGGTCCTCGACAACGCGGGGTCGGGCACCACCGCCCAGGTCATCGCCGGCATCGACTGGGTCACCCGGCACGCGCACCGGCCCGCGGTCGCCAACCTCAGCCTGGGCGGGTACCACAACAGCCAACTCGACACCGCCGTCAGCAACTCCGTCCGGTCCGGTGTGACGTACACCGTCGCCGCCGGCAACGACGGGCTGCCGGCCAACCTGTACTCCCCTGCCGACGTACCCGAGGCGATCACCGTCGGCGCCACGGACAGGACGGACGCACGGGCCTCGTTCTCCAACTTCGGCCCCGCGCTCGACCTGTTCGCCCCGGGGGTGTCCATCACCTCCGCGTCCTACGCGAGCGACACCGGCAAGGCGACCTTCTCCGGTACGTCGATGGCGTCGCCGCACGCCGCGGGCGCGGCCGCGCTGTATCTGGCGGGCCATCCGAAGGCCACGCCGGCGCAGGTCTCCAAGGCGCTCGTCTCGGGGGCCTCGCCCGGAAAGGTGTCCGGCGCGGGCCTGGGCTCGCCGAACGAACTCCTGCGGGTGCCGCCGCCTTGAGCACCGAGCGTCGCAGCCGGCCCCGTTCACAGCGGACGGGGCCGGTCTTGCGTGCCGGGATACGCGTGAGTAGTTAACAAAGTGCCGGATTGCCCACCCGAATAGGGTGGGAAGGCTCCCCCGGTACGACGCGCACCACCGCACGACCCATCTCCCCACACCCATCCGCCCATACCCCTCGTAGACGCGGACAGGAGCGGTCATGCCCGCCACGCACCAGTCGCCAGCACCCCCCACGGACAGCTCTCCGGCACCGCCCGCCGGCGGCCCGCCCGCGCCCGTGCCCCCTGGGGGCAACGGCCGTACGAGGCACCGGGCTTCGGACGACACAGCCACCCCCACCGTCACCGGCCGCATCCCCGTCCTCGACGTCCGCCCGGTCGTCCAGCGCGGGGCGAGGCCCGCCAAGGCGGTCACCGGTGAGTCGTTCGAGGTGTCGGCCACCGTGTTCCGGGAGGGGCACGACGCCGTCGCCGCCAACGTCGTACTGCGCGATCCGCGCGGCCGCCCCGGCCCCTGGACCCCGATGCGCGAACTGGCCCCGGGCACCGACCGCTGGGGCGCCACGGTCACCGCCGGCGAACCGGGTCTGTGGACGTACTCGGTGGAGGCGTGGGGTGATCCGGTCACCACCTGGCGGCACCACGCGCGGATCAAGATCCCGGCGGGGATCGACACGGACCTGGTCCTGGAGGAGGGCGCGCGGCTGTACGAGCGGGCGGCGGACCGGGTCCCGGAGGAGGACGGACAGCGGGACGTCGTCCTCGGCGCGGTCACGGCCCTGCGCGACGGCGACCGGCCGGCCGCCTGGCGTCTCGCGGCGGCGCTGGCGCCTGAGGTCGACGAGGTGCTGGCCCGCCATCCGCTGCGGGAACCGGTCACCGCGTCGGAGGCGTTGCCGCTGCTGGTGGAGCGGGAGCGTGCGCTGTTCGGCTCGTGGTACGAGTTCTTCCCGCGTTCGGAGGGGTCGGCCGAGCGGCCGCACGGGACGCTGCGTAGCGCCGCCCGCCGTCTGGAGGCGATCGCGGGCATGGGCTTCGACGTCGTCTATCTCCCGCCGATCCATCCGATCGGGACGGCGTTCCGCAAGGGCCGCAACAACACCCTGCACGCGCGCCCGGACGATGTCGGGGTGCCGTGGGCGATCGGCTCC